>NZ_JBMQQZ010000093.1:0-50714 GCF_057362025.1 Bordetella sp.
GGCGAGTGGCCCGTGCCGCTTCCGGTCGGGAGCGGCACGGGCGTTCCGCTGTGTCCGGTACGCGATCTGGTCGTTCCGGCAGCGTCGATGCCCGCTTTATACCGTCCGCGGACGCGCCGTTTGTGTCGTACTGTATATGCCCCGGCGGGGGATACAAAAGCCCAAGAAAATCCCCGGTTGCCGGCATCGCGGCGATACTTTTTCGCGGTGCAATGCGGGCTCTGGAACCGGAGACCCCACATGGACCTGATCGATCCGCCCCTCGCGCTGCTGGCCGGCGTGCTGACCATCGCATCGCCTTGCGTACTGCCGCTGCTGCCGGTGGTGCTGGGCACCTCGGTGGAGCGTTCAGGCCGGCTGCGCCCGCTGTTCATCGTGTCGGGCTTCGTCCTGGCGTTCGCCTCCCTGGGTGTCCTGCTGGGGCTGTTGTCGCAGTCTTCCGGCCACGTGCAGGAGGCGGTGCGTTCGGCGTCGACCGTGCTGCTGGCGCTGTTCGGGCTGGCCCGCCTCTGGCCGCGCCCTTATGACTGGCTGATGGCGCGGATCAACGGCCCGCTGCAGCGCGTGGCCGCGCTGGGCGGTACGGGCAGCGGTAACGCCGGCGGCTTTCTGCTGGGCGTGTCGCTGGGGGCGGTGTGGACGCCCTGCGCCGGTCCGGTGCTGGCGTCCATCCTGGTGTTGGCCGCGCGCGCCCAGGATATCGGCCATTCGAGTTTCCTGCTGCTGCTCTACGCAGTGGGCGCGGGAATTCCCATGCTGGCGATCGCCTATGGCGGCAAGTTCGTCGTGGGGCGGGTAGGCCGTATCGCCCGCCACGCCGCCGGCCTGCAGCGCGCCTTCGGCGTCCTGCTCATTCTGACGGCGGTGGCCATCCATTTCCAATACGACGTCCTGGCCTATGCCTGGATCACGGGCTTGTTCCAATGATGCCTCGTGCGGAGTCGGGAACTTCCGGTTTCACCGAAGATCCATGCGCCGCGCCGCGGGGTACCGGTTTTTCTTTCTGTCTTGAAGGAGACAACATGCTGGCCACACTGAAAAAACTCGCCGCTGCCGCCGTCGTCGCGCTTTGCGCGCTGCCCCTGCCGTCCATGGCGCAGGCCGCACCGCCGGTCCAGGCGCCCGGATTCACCGGCATCGAAAAGTGGCTGAACAGCCCGCCGCTGGACTTGGCCTCGTTGCGGGGCAAGGTCGTGCTGGTCGATTTCTGGACCTATACCTGCATCAATTGCATCCACACACTGCCCTACGTGAAGACATGGCACCAGAAGTACAAGGACTCGGGCCTGGTGGTGGTCGGCGTCCATACGCCCGAGTTTCCCTTCGAACGCTCCACGCGGAATGTCGAGGATGCCATCAAGCGCTTCGGCATCGCGTATCCGGTGGCCCAGGACAACCAGTACGCCACCTGGGATGCCTATCGCAATCGCTACTGGCCCGCGTTCTACCTGATCGACAAGCAGGGCAGGATTGTCTACACGCATTTCGGCGAAGGCCGCTACAAAGAGACGGAAGCCATGATCCAGCAGGCCCTGGCCGAAGCGGGTTGATGCACGCGCCGCGCCGACGGGCGGCGTTATGGCGGCAGGCGTTCCCAAGCGGCGACCAGCGCGCGGACGTCCAGCCATCCGGCCGCGTGTTCGCCCGTCGCGTCCCGCAGGCGCGGTATCTCGCCCAGCAGCGCGGCACCGTGGCGCCGCGCAAGACGCTCGCGCAGCGTGGCGGCATTTTGGGCCGCCAGGCGCATGTCGGGGTCGATGGTGTTGGCGATCCATCCCGCGATGCGCAGGCCGCATGCCGCGATCGCTTCCGCGGTCAGCAGGGCATGGCTCAGGCAGCCCAGGCGCATGCCGACCACCAGGATGACGGGCAGGTCCAGGGCCTGGGCGAGGTGGCCGGTGTCCAGGTCATCGTCCAGCGGCACCCGAAAGCCGCCCACGCCCTCGACGAGGGTGATGTCGGCTTGCGCGGCGATGTCGCGGTGGCAGCGGACGATGTGGGCGATATCCAGTGCGACGCCTTCGCGCGCGGCGACCAGATGCGGCGCGGCGGGCTCGCGCAGCAGGAACGGCGTGGATAGCGCGCGCGGCACCGGCACGGTCGCACAGGCGGCCAGGGCCTCGGCGTCCTCGTTGCGCCAGACGCCCTCGGCATCCGGGGCGGCACCGGCCGCGATGGGCTTCATGGCGGCCGTGGATAGGCCGCGTGCGGCGAATGCGCGCAGCAGGCCGCAGCTGGCCAGCGTCTTGCCGATCTCGGTGTCGGTGCCGGCAATGAAGTACGAGTGGCGAACCGCCGGGACGTCCGGCGGGCGGGCATGGCGAGGTCTCATCGGGGCGTGGAATACAGGTGGTGTGGGTGGCCGGTCGCGTTAACAGGCGTCATCGCATGCGTTTCATCGTGACGCGGGACAAACGTGGCGTGGGGTGCCCGCCGTGTGGAAAACGGAC
The DNA here is from genome assembly GCF_057362025.1 of Bordetella sp. NCBI lineage: Bacteria > Pseudomonadati > Pseudomonadota > Betaproteobacteria > Burkholderiales > Alcaligenaceae > Bordetella > Bordetella sp. The sequence continues at coordinate 2,451 of NZ_JBMQQZ010000093.1, forward strand.
GCCATGGCCTGCGCCAGGCGCTCGAGGTCGCCGGCTTCATGGGCCGCCGATAACGAGAGCCGCAGCCGCGCGGTGCCCGCCGGCACGGTCGGCGGCCTGACCGCCGGGATCCAGAAGCCCTGTCCGAGCAAAGCGTCGGCCACGGACAGCGCGGTCTCGTTTTCGCCCACAACGATGGGCTGGATGGCCGTGCCGGACAGCGGTGACAGCGGGAGCGCAGCGGCGGACGACGCGGCCGAGGACGGGTCGGGATGGCCCGCCGCCATGCGCCCGACCATTGTCCGCACGGTCTCGATGTGTTCGCGCAGGCGTGCCCGGCGCGCCCGTCCTTCCGGCCCGCGCATCAGCCCCACGCTGGCAGTCGCCGCATGGGCCAGGGCGGGTGCGGCGGCAGTGGTGAAGATGTAGGTGCGCGCCCGCTGTATCAGCCATTCGATCACGATGGATTCCGCGACGACGAAGGCGCCCGCCACGCCCGCCGCCTTGCCCAGCGTGCCCATATAGACCAGCAGCGGCGAACGCAATCCCAGGGCGGCGATGGTGCCGGCGCCGTCGTCGCCCTGGACGCCGAAGCCGTGCGCATCGTCCACCACCAGCCATGCCTGGTGCCGTTCCGCCAACGCGGCCAGGTCGGCCAGCGGCGCGATGTCGCCGTCCATGCTGAACACGGCGTCCGTCACGATGATCTTCACGCCGCTGCCGCGATCTTCTTCCAGCATCGCCGCCAGGGCGGCGGCGTCCGCGTGTGGGTAGACGCGCACCCGGGCACGCGACAAGCGTGCGCCGTCGATCAGCGAGGCGTGGTTCAACGCGTCCGAATACAGGGTCGCGCCGCGTTCGCCCAGCGTGGTCAGGATGGCCAGGTTGGCCATATAGCCGGTGGAAAATGACAGCGCGCGCGGGTCGCGCGCGAAACCGCCCGCGTACTCGGCCAGGACATCCTCCAGCAGCACGTGCGCGCGGGAATGGCCGCCCAGCAGATGCGATCCGCCGCTGCCCGCGCCGTAGCGGCGCGCGCCCTGCGCGATCGCATCGATCAGCGCGGGGTGAGTCGCCAATCCCAGGTAATCGTTGCTGGCGAAAGCCACCACGTCCCGGCCGTCGATACGGATGCGCGGCGCGCAGGGGCTGTCCGCGATGCGGCGCCGGCGGGTCAGGGCCTGGGATGCGCGCTCCGCCAGGCCCGCTTGCAGTGCCTCGAAGGGAGAGGTCATGGGTGTCCTCCACGATCGTTCAGTGTGCGCTCCAGCGCGTCGATGGCGGACGCTGCCAGCAGGGCGATCTCGTCGTCGTCCAGTATGTAGGGCGGCATCAGGTAGACCGTGCGGCCGATGGGGCGCAGCAGCACGCCGGCCGCCAATGCATGGGCGGCGTAGCGCCGCGCGAAGTCTTGCCGCTCCTGGCCCTCGACAACGGCATCGAAGGCCAGGATGGTGCCGCATCGCCGCAGGTGCCGTACGCGCGGATGCGCGGAAAGCCCGTCCAAAGCGGTCGCCAGGGCATCGAAGCGGGCCTGGTTGGCGCTCAGCACATCGCGCGTGTCGAACAGATCCAGCGTGGCGAGCGCGGCGCGGCAGGCCAGCGGATTCCCGGTGTATGAGTGGGAATGCAGGAAGCCGCGCGCCAGATCGTCGTCATAGAAGGCGTCATGGATGGCGTCGCGCGATAGCACCACCGACAGGGGCAGGTAGCCGCCGCTGATTCCTTTGGACAGGCACAGCAGGTCGGGCCGTATTCCGGCCTGTTCGTGCGCGAAGAACGTGCCGGTGCGGCCGAAGCCCACCGCGATTTCGTCGGCGATCAAATGCACGTCGTGCCGATCGCACAGCGCGCGCAAGCCGCGCAGATAAGCGGCGTCGTGCATCGCCATACCCGCGGCGCACTGCACCAGCGGCTCGACGATGATGGCGGCGATGGATGCGCCGCGCGCCTCGAACAGCGTGGCGACGTCTTCCAGGGCGAGCGCGGCCGCGTCGCCCGCGTCCGTGCCGGGCAGCGCCAGGCGCGCATCCGGCGAGGCCACCCGGTGCGTCTGGCGCAGCAAGGGCCCGTATGCGTCCCGAAACAATGCGACGTCGGTTACGCCCAGCGCGCCCAGGGTTTCGCCGTGATAGCCCTGCTCCACGCAGACGAACTCGCGCTTGGCGGGCCGGCCGCAATTGCGCCAGAAGTGGAAGCTCATCTTCAAGGCGATTTCCACCGCCGACGCCCCGTCGGACGCGAAGAATGCGTGTCCCAGCCCGCCCGCCGTGCGCGCCGATAGCCGTTCGGCCAGTTCCACCGCCGGCTCGTGCGTGCAGCCGGCCAGCATGGCGTGCTCCAGCGTGCCCAGTTGATCGATCAGCGCGCTATTGATGGCCGGATGCGCGTGGCCGAAAAGATTCACCCACCATGAACTGATGCCATCCAGATAGCGGCGGCCTTCGGTGTCGTACAGCCATGCGCCCTGGGCGCGTGCGATCGGCAACAGGGGGATGCGCTCGTGGTGCTTCATCTGCGTGCAGGGATGCCAGACGGCGCGCAGGCTGCGCGCCACGGCGTCGCCTACCGGTCCGGCGGCGGCCTTTCCGGGCGGGTTCACGCCGCGCATACGGCATCTCCGGTACGCATGCCCAGCCGCGCCAGCAGCTTGCGGTCCGCGTCCGCGCGCGGATTCGCCGTCGTCAGCAATACTTCGCCGTAGAAGATCGAGTTGGCGCCGGCCAGGAAGCACAGGGCCTGCGTCGCATCGTCCATATGCTCGCGCCCCGCCGATAGCCGGACCATCGCGCGCGGCATGGCGATACGCGCTACCGCGACGGTGCGCACGAATTCGAACGGATCCAGCGGTGCGGTGCCGTAGAGCGGCGTACCTGCCACCTGCATCAGGTTATTGATCGGCACCGACTCCGGATAGGGATCCAGATTGGCCAGTTGCGCGATCAGCCCCGCGCGGGCGCGGCGGTCTTCGCCCATGCCGACGATACCCCCGCAGCACACCTTGATACCGGCCTCGCGCACGCGCCGCAGCGTATCGAGCCGGTCCTGGTAGGTGCGGGTCGTGATGACCTTGCCGTAGAACTCGGGCGACGTGTCCAGGTTGTGGTTGTAGTAGTCGAGCCCGGCGTCGGCCAGCTGGCGCGCATGCGCGTCGTCCAGCATGCCCAGCGTCACGCATGTTTCCAGGCCCAGGGCCTTGACCTCGGTGATCATCCGCGCCACGGCCGCCACCTGCCTGGGCTTGGGCGAGCGCCATGCGGCGCCCATGCAGAAGCGGCGCGCCCCGGCGGCCTGCGCGGCGCGAGCCGCGGCAAGCACCTCTTCCAGAGGCATCAAGGGCTGCGGCGCCAGGCCGCTGTCATGGCGCGAGGACTGCGAGCAGTAGCCGCAGTCCTCCGGACAGCCGCCGGTCTTGATCGACAGCAGGCTGGATAGCTGGACTTCCGCCTCGTCGAAGTGCGCCGCATGCGTCGCCTGCGCGCGCCGCATCAGGGTGGGGAAGGGCAGCGCGTACAGGGCCGCGATGGCGTCGACGGTCCACGCCGCCGGCGACGCCCCCTCGCGTGGCGCTTCGCCGGCGGCGACGGGGGAGGGAAGAGTCTGGGTCTGCGGCATGCGGTCTCCGGCGGTCGGGTTGAAAACGGCCGGATCGTAGGAACGCGTCCATCACCATGCAATGGCCAGAATTCGATGACATAAGCCGCATGTTGCTAACAACCCCACGAAGTTGCCAGAAGTTGGGGGTGCGCCATGTCTATCCTGCGGCCTACGTCGAATGGCGCGGATCGGCCGATTTCTGGTTTCAAAACGTTTCAGCGCAAGCGGGCCGCGGGCGCGTGGCTTCCTGGCGCCGCCGCGAGGAATCCGGCGCGACTGGGGAAATCAGCGGTTGGCCTGCCCCGCCGCGGTGCATCCGGCGCACCGGTAGGTAAGCGCAAAACTGGCGCGCATATTGCTTTCAGTTGTGCATGGATATCGCAACGGATGGCCGGGATGTTGAACCTGAATGAATTCACCACCTTCGTGACGATCGCGGAGGCGGGCAGCTTTTCGTCGGGCGCGGAGCGCCTGGGCATATCGCGCCCGCTCGCCACCAAGCACGTCGCCGACCTGGAACACGCGTTGGGTGTGAAGCTCATGCACCGCAGTACGCGCAAGATCGGCCTGACCGCCGCGGGCAATCTGTTCTTCGAGCGTTGCAAGCGCCTGATGTCCGACGCGCAGCATGCCGTGCGCGAAGTGGAGCAATTCCGGTGCGCCCCAGGCGGGCATGTCAAGGTGAGCGCAGCCATCGCGTTCGGACGCCTGCATCTGGTCCCCGTCATCACACGCTTCCTGGCGCGGTATCCGGACATCACGGTCGAACTGCACCTGACCGACAAGTTCGCGGACCTGATCACGGGCGGCGAAGACGTGGTCATCCGCACCGCGCAGCAGCCCCGCCTGCTGTCCCTGGTCGCGCGGCCGCTGGTTCCATGGCGCTTCGTGCTGTGCGCCGCGCCATCGTATCTGGAGCGCAATCCCGCGCCTCTCGTGCCGTCCGATCTTGCGCGTCACAACTGCATCTTGTATTGCTCCAACGCCCAGGGGGAGTGGACCTTTCGGCATCCCAAGGGGGAAGAAACCGTGCGCGTCAAAGGCAATTTCAAGGCCAATAACGCCGACGGCGTCCTCCAGGCCACGCTGGCCGGCCTGGGCGTGGCGGCCATCACCACCATGGCGGCCGCCGACGAGATCCGCGCCGGCCGGCTGGTCCGGCTGCTGCCCGGCTACGTGCTGCCCGAGGGCATCATGTACGCGTCCTATCTGCCCAATCCGACCATGGCCAACTGTGTGCAGACCTTCGTGCGTTTCCTCGAATCCGCCTTCGCGCAGGGGCCTTATTGGGAGCACGACCTGCCCTTCGTCCGCCTCTGACGCGAGCGAAGGGCATCCCGCCGGGCCGTGTCCTCATCCGCGATGGGGATGCCCGGGCCCCGCGCCCGGATTAGATAAATCCGTTGAATAGTGAGTTTCCCGGGCCTCATTGTTCTTGGCGCCGTGGGGCCGCAACATGCGTACATCGCCGTCCTTCTGCTGGAGTCCGTCATGGAAGCTTTGTTGTCCCGCCGCATGCCGTCCCGCCCCGCGCCTCTGCCGGTGCGGCTTGCTTCGTTCGCCGCGGCGGTGCTTGCCCTGGCCGGCGCTTTGGCCATACCCGCGGCCCGCGCCGCCGACGACTATCCCGCTCGCGCGATCCACATCATCGTGCCGTATTCGGCGGGCGGTTCGTCCGATGCGCCCATGCGCGTCATCGCCCAGCAGATGGCGCAGCAGATGGGCCAGGCCATCGTGATCGAAAACAAACCCGGCCAGGGCGCGATGATCGGCGCCGAATATGTCGCGCGCGCCGCGCCGGACGGCTATACGCTATTGCTGGCCTCCAATCCGCAGGCGATCAGCGCAACCCTGTACAGCCGTTTGACCTTCGACCCAGTCGCCGATTTCGCCCCCATATCGCTGTTCGGCCGCGAGCCCAGCGTACTGGTGGTAAACCCCAAGATGCCTGTGCGCAGCATCGCGGAATTTATCGATTACGTGAAGGCGCGCCCCGGCAAGATCGACTATGCGTCGTCCGGCAACGGCAGCGCCCAGCATTTGTTCACCGCCATGTTCCTGTCGGCGGCGGGGCTGCAGATGATGCACATTCCCTATCGCGGCAGCGCGCAGGCCGTGACCGACGTGGTGGCCGGCCAGGTCCCGGTCGCCATGCCGGGCCTGGCCGCGATGATGCCGCACATCCGCGAAAAGCGCCTGATTCCGTTGGCGGTCACGGGCGACCGGCGTTCGCCCTTGCTGCCGGACGTGCCCACCCTGGCGGAATCGGGTTTCCCGGGGTTTTCCGCTTATGTATGGTCCGGACTGGTGGCGCCGAAGGGAACGTCCCCGGCCATCATCGATCGCCTGAATCGCGAACTGAAGAAAGCGATGGCGTCGGACGCCGTCAAAACCTACATGGATAATGCGTCGGTCGAAATCGTCACGGATACACCCGCCGAATTCCAGGCATTTTTTCAGCAAGAGAAGCAGCGCGCCGCCAAGGCGATCAAGGATGCCGGCCTGAAGATAGATTGATACGGAGACAGCATGACGTTCCAACGCTACGGCGTCCGCCGCTACGGCAACGGCGACATCATTCACGTGCCGTTCGTGCGCGCCGGCAATTGGGTCTTCGGCACCGGCCTGCGCGCCGTCCTTCCCAATGGCCTCGCCGACCCCGGCGTCCTGCGCACCGACCATCCGCTGGGCCGGCCGCCCCAGGCACAGCGCGAAGCGCAGGCCATCTTCGACGCCATGCGCCTGCACCTGCAGGAGGCGGGAAGCGGCATGGACCGCGTGGCGCGCCTGGATCAGTACTATCCCGATGCAGGCTATGTCGATCCCTATCACGTCGCGCGCAAGCAGGCCTTGGCGGGGCAGGTCGCGCCCAGCACCTCGGTCATCGTCGATGGCTTGCTGAACCTGGACGTGTCCATGGACGTGCAGGTCATGGCGGCCACGGCCGCCAGCGGCTACGCCGCGCAAGTCGCCGGCACCGGTCAACTGAACGTGCCGCGGACCTCCGGCTACGCGCCATGCCTGCGCATGGGCGACATGATTTTCGTCGCGGGCCAACTGGCCCGCGACGGCAGCGGGAACATCGCGGCGGAAGCCCGGGTGCCGGACGGCCAGATGTGGAACGGCACGAGGATCAAGCTGGAAACCGACTACCTGGTGGGCAAGCGCCTGGTGCCGGCGCTGGAGGCATCGGGCAGCCGGCTGGACCTCGTGCTCAAGGCCCAGGTCTATCTCAGCCATGACGAGGACCTGGCCGCCTTCTGGCAATCCTGGTCCCGTGCCTTCGGCGGACGCGTGCCGCCCACCACCGTCGTGCCGGTGCGTCATCCGGCCTTCGGTACCCGCGATGCGACGATCGAGATCAATCTGGTGGCCGCGCATGCCTCCGCGGCCGGCCGCGTCCGCGATATCGACTGCGATGTTTCCCTGATCGCGCCGGACATGCTGCCGGCCCGCGTGTTCGATGGCGTGCTGTTCGTCGCCGGCCTGATGGCTGTCGAGGACGGTGGCCTTTGCCCAGGGGCGCGCCTGCAACCCGGCGCGCCTTACTATGGCGACCCGGTCCAAGCGCAGGCGGCCGATATCCTGGAAAAGGCCCAGGTCATCTTCGCCGCCGCCGGCACCGACCTGGGCCGCGTCGTCCGGGCCCTGCATTTCCATACCGACCTGAAGGACTTCCGCCGAAGCTACATGGCCTGGGACCCGTCCCTGCGGCGCGCCGGCCTGCCGTTCAGCGCCATGCAGGTGGCCGACCGCCTATTCCTGCCCGGCGCGGCGGTCATCATGGACTTGTGGGGGTATGTGCCCTGATGGCGCCGGCCTCTTGCAGGCCTCATGCAGGTTATCTTGCGGGTATCTTGCAGGTGCCACGCGATTGCCGTCCAGTGCCCTATGATGCATTCCGGACGGACGGGCGCCGCGTGGCAGCCTTCTTCCGGCCGCATCGCAAATTCCTGGAGACTCCATCGTGCTGTATGCCATACACCTGCTCGACAAGCCCGGCGTCGCGGACATCCGTACCCGGGTACGTCCCGAACACCGCGCGTATCTGGCCACCAAGGCGGACCACATGGCCTTCGCCGGCCCATTGTTGGCGGACGACGGCCAAACCATGATCGGCAGCCTGCTGGTCATCGATTTCCCCTCCCGGCAGGCGGCGGAGGAATGGTTGAAAGACGAGCCGTTCACGCGGCACGGCGTGTACGGCTCCACGGCGATCCACGCCTTCGCCAATCTGTGGCCGCAGAAGGTGGGCTTTCCAGCTGCCTGATGTCGGGTCGGGCCGACGTTCACCGGCCGTCGGCCCGCCGCGTTGCCGCCCCAGGGCGTTGTCGATCTGGCCGAGATACCGCGTATCGAGCTATCACGCATCGGCTACGTCGCGGGGCACGCTTACTCGTTTGAGATAAGTCGCGTAATCAACGTCGAGTGCAACGATGACTTGGTGTTTGGTGTCGCCCCTCGGCTGGCTGGGCACAATCCCCTGCACTGATCGGCGGGAATTTGGTGGGCCTGGGACTATCCTGCCCGTTTTAGGCATCCAAAGATGCGTCCATGTTGGCAGGCAGAAAAGCAAAAAGCCCTGATTTCTCAGGGCTTTCAGCATGACCGTTGTTGTCAACAACGTTCTGGAATTCTGGCGGAGCGGACGGGGCTCGAACCCGCGACCCCCGGCGTGACAGGCCGGTATTCTAACCAACTGAACTACCGCTCCGCAGCGGTGTATTCGCACAGTATCGCGAACGACGCTGAACCTACAACCTTGCCAGCATTTAAACTGGCGTCCCCTAGGGGATTCGAACCCCTGTACTCACCGTGAAAGGGTGATGTCCTAGGCCTCTAGACGAAGGGGACCTTGAACTGACTACAGCAACTTCGCTTTCGACTGGTGGAGGTAAGCGGGATCGAACCGCTGACCTCTTGCATGCCATGCAAGCGCTCTCCCAGCTGAGCTATACCCCCGTGTACTTCTGGCCGAAACTTCCGACGAAATACGAGGCAAAAATCCTGCAAAATCAGCGCTTGGGGTTACAGCATGACTGTTCGCTGCGACTGTTCTTGCCGGCTTTTTGTCTGTGCCGTTGGCGAAGAAACGAGATTATGCACGACTTTTTTTGGGCGTGCAAGTTGGGCGCATGACTCCCGTGGGCATGGCATATGCCGACGCGGCGAGGCGCCGAATACCGCCCGTCAGGATGGCGGGAATCTGACAAGGAGGCACCGCATGAGTCCCACTTCTTTCCCGGTTCGACGGCTGGGCCGCACCGACATGGACATTACGCGCGTGGGTTTCGGCGCCTGGGCGATCGGCGGCCCGGGCTGGGCGGCGGGATGGGGCGCGCAGGACGACGCCGACTCCATCGCCGCCCTGCGCCACGCGGTGGCGCGCGGCATCAACTGGATCGACACGGCCGCCGTGTACGGCCTGGGCCACTCCGAGGAACTGGTCGGCAAGGCGCTCAAGGGTATGGCGCCCAGCCAGCGTCCTTACGTGTTCACCAAATGCGGACTGGTGTGGGACAAGGATCACCCCACCGCGTCACCCCGTCGCGTCGGGGCGGCGCGCAGCCTGCGGACCGAGCTGGAAGCCTCCCTCAGGCGCCTGGGCGTGGAGCGCATCGACCTGTACCAGATGCATTGGCCGGCCAACGACGGCGCGACGGTGGCTGAATACTGGCAGACGCTGCTGGACCTGAAGGCAGAGGGCAAGGTGCGTGCCGTGGGCCTGTCCAATCACAATGCGGCCCAACTGGAGGATGCCGAGCGCCTGGGCCACGTGGATACCTTGCAGCCCCCTTTTTCGGCCATCCGCCGCGATGCGGCCGCCGATTTGCTGCCGTGGTGCGCGGACCACGGGACGGGTGTCATCGTCTATAGCCCGATGCAGTCCGGATTGCTCAGTGGCGGCTTCAGCGAGGACCGCGCCGCCGCGCTGCCCGCCGACGACTGGCGTTCGCGCAACCCGGAGTTCACGGGCGAAAACCTGCGCCGCAATCTGGAACTGGCAGACGTCCTGCGGCGTGTGGCGGCGCGGCACGGCAGTACCGTTGCCGCCACGGCCATCGCGTGGACGCTGGCCTGGCCCGGCGTCACCGGCGCCATCGTGGGCGCGCGGTCGGCAGGACAGGTCGACGGCTGGGTCGGTGCCGCGACCCTGGAGCTGGACGACGACGACATGGCGGAGATCGCCGCCTTCATCGAAACCAGCGGCGTCGGGACCGGGCCTTCATCGCCGCGGCGGCAGGCGGGCGCCGACTTGCCGCTGCGCGAGAAATAAGCCCCGGCCGACCGATGGCCGCTACGCCGCGACGCGCCGCCGCGTGGCCAGAAGAATCAATAGTCCCGCCGCCACCAGCCCGATCATGGTGGTATTGCCGGTGCGGACATAAGGCGTGAAGCCGGTCATGCCCTGCACGGTCGTCCGCAGGGCCGTCATCTGCATGGCGGGCGCCTGTGCCAGCACATGGCCGTGAGGGTCGATCGATACGGTCAGTCCGGTGTTGGTGGCCGCCAGCATCGGCCGCGCCGTTTCCAGGGTGCGCATGCGGCCGATCTGCAGGTGCTGCCGCAATGCCCAGGTATCGCCGAACCATCCCAGGTTGCTGATATTCACCAGGATGGACGCGCCCGGCTCGCCGTTGGCGCCATGCCGTATGGCCGGCAGCAGTTCTTCGCCGAAAAGATCCTCGTAGCAGATGTTCAGGGCCAGTTGTTGCCCGTCGATATCGAAGGGCGGCTGGCGGACGTCGCCCCGGTCGAAATCGCCCAGCGGGATATCGAGCATGCGCACGAACCAATGAAAGCCCGGCGGCACGAATTCGCCCCAGGGCACCAGATGCTGCTTGTCGTAGCGCATGGCCAGCTCGCCGGTGCGCAGCGCTTCCACGGATGTGTTGCCGTCGAAGGCCACCGCGCTGTTCGTGTAGCGGTCGCGGCCGTCGACTACGCGATGCAGCGGCACGCCCATGACGATGGTGGCCTTGCGTTCCTCGGCGATACGGCGCCACAGGTCCCAGGCGCGCGGGTCGAGCTGGTCCTGGAAGACCGGCAGGACGGTTTCGGGCAGGATGATGACCTGCGGCGCCGGAGTGCCGGCCGGGGGCGGCATCGACGCCTGGTTCATATGCTGCAGCAGGCCTTTTTCCATCAGTCCGGCATCGAACTTCTGCGACTGTTCGATATTGCCCTGGACCAGCCGTACCTGCAGCGGCGAGCCGTGCGGCCGGGACCATTCGACCCGCGACAGGCCCCAGCCGGCCAGGGCGGCGACGATGGCCAGCGCGGCGGCCACGCCGTCGCGCGGATCGCGCGGCACGTCGGCCGGCCGCCACAGCGCGGCCAATGCGGCAGCCGCGAAGGCCGCCAGCCAGGCGATGCCGTAGACGCCCACGACCGGCGCCCAGCCGGCGTAGGGGCTATCGACGTGCGCGTAGCCGATATTCAGCCACGGGAAGCCCGTCCACAAAGTGCCGCGCACCCATTCCAGCGCCGTGAACCCGCAGGCGAAGGCCAGGGCGGCGCGCAGCCGGCGCGCCGGCGTGGCGTTGGCCGCGAGCGGGGCCAGCCAGCGTGCCAGGACGCCCCCCGCGGCGGGAAACAGCGCGATGAATCCCGACAGCGCCAGCACGCCGGCCGCTGCCAGCGGCGACGACAGCCCGCCGTAGTCGTGCATGCTGACGTATAGCCAGTAGAGGCCCAGTGCATAACAGGCGAAGTGAAAGATCCAGCCGTCCCGCAAGGCCTGGCGCAATGTCGGCGCGGCCAGCTGGCGGCGCGCCAGGATGGCCAGCATCAGGACCTGTACCAGCGCCAGCGCGCCGTCGGGCAGGGGGTCGGGGGCAAACGTCAGGGCCTGGATGGCGCCGGCCGCGGCCACGCAGGCCATACCCAGCACCCGTGGGTGGCGGCGCGTCGTCGAAGTCGTCATTCTGCGTCGGAGGAAGGCGTCGTCGGGGCGGTGGAAGGCAATCGCTTGACGCGCAGCCACAAGGCGCGCCTGGCGTCGGCGCGTACGACCTCGAAGCGCAGGCCGTGCCGTTCCGCGACGTCGCCGCGGCGCGGGATGCGTCCGAGTTCGCCGCCCAGCCAGCCGCCGATACTGTCGTATTCGTCGTGCGGCAAGGCCAGGTCGAAGGCGTCGTTGAATTTGTCGATATCGGTGGCGGCCTGGACGCGCCACTGGTTCTCGCCTTCGGGGAAGATGGTGGCTTCGTCGTCCTCGTCGAATTCGTCTTCGATGTCGCCGACGATTTCCTCCAGCACGTCTTCCATGCTGACCAGCCCGGCGATGCCCCCGTATTCATCGATCACGATGGCCAGATGGTTGCGGCTCTCGCGGAAATCCCGCAGCAGCACGTTCAGCCGCTTGGATTCCGGGACGAATACCGCCGGCCGGACCAGCGAGCGCAATTCGATGTCCGGCTCCAGCATGCAGCGCAGCAGGTCCTTGGCGAGCAGGATGCCGACGATGTTGTCGCGATCGCCTTCGAATACCGGAAAGCGCGAATGCGCCGTGTCGATGATGACCGACAGCAGGTAGGGCAGCGGCTGGGAGATATCCAGCAGGTCCATGCGGGGCCGCGGCACCATGATGTCGCCGACGGTACGCTCCGAGACGGCAAGCGCGCCCTTGATCATGGCGTAGGACTCGCTGTCCAGCAGCTGGCGTTCGTGGGCGGCCTCGAGTATGGCCTTGATGCCTTCCCGGTCCTCGGGTTCGCGTCGAACCAGGGACAGCAGGCGGTCTAGCAGGGATTTGTTGGCGGGCTTGGCCTGACGCGGGTGATCCGCGTCGTTCGCAGGGTAAGGGTCGGGCATCGTCCAGAGGACAAGTTACAAAAAAACCAGCATAACCGATGTTGTGCGGCGCTTTTGTAACGCCGCGGGCGGGATTACCCCCACGCCGGCGCGCTTCAACGCGGCGAGTAGGGGTCGGCGATGCCCATGCCAGCCAGTACGCGCGTCTCCAGCCCTTCCATGCGGCGGGCATCGCGCTCGCGGATATGGTCGTAGCCGAGGGCGTGCAGGGTGCCGTGGACGGTCAGATGGGCGGCATGCGACAGGGGCGTCTTGCGCTGTTCGCGCGACTCGCGGCGCAGCACGGGCAGGCACAGGACGATGTCGCCCCGGGCGACATCGTCGGGACCGACGCCGTATTCGAAAGTCAGCACATTGGTGGCGTAATCCCGGCCACGGAAATCCCGGTTAAGGCGGCGGCCTTCGGCCAGGCCGACGATACGCAGGCTGATCTCCATCCCCTGGAATGCCACCAGCCCGTCATCGCGCGCGCCCTCCAGCGCCCGGGCGATCCAGCGCCGCAACCGCCAGCGAGGCAAGGCCGGCGCCTCGACGGCGTACTGGACGGACAGCGACAGCGAGACGGCCGCGGGCGGCCGCCCTGCCTTGGCAACGGCGTGCGGCGGCCTCCGGCCGGCGCGTCCCGCCTGGATGGTCCGTCGCGCGGCGTCGCCGGACCCCGGGCCGCGCGTGCGCGCGGCCGATGCGTCAGTCTTCATCGGCCGCCGCTTGTTCGTAGGCGTCGACGATACGGGCGACCAGCGGGTGGCGCACCACATCGCGGCTGGTGAAGCGCGTCGTCGCGATGCCCTGCACGTCCTGCAGCACGCCCACCGCATGCGCCAGGCCGCTTTGCTGGCCGCGCGGCAGGTCCACCTGCGAAGGATCGCCCGTGATGACTGCCTTGCTGCCGAAGCCGATCCGGGTCAGGAACATCTTCATCTGTTCCGGCGTGGTGTTCTGCGCTTCGTCCAGGATGACGAAGGCGTGGTTCAGCGTGCGGCCCCGCATATAGGCCAGCGGCGCGATCTCGATGGTCTGCTTCTCGAAGAGGCGCTGCACCCGTTCGAAGCCCATCAGGTCATATAGCGCGTCGTACAGCGGGCGCAGATAGGGGTCGACCTTCTGCGCCAGGTCGCCTGGAAGGAAGCCGAGGCGTTCGCCGGCTTCCACGGCGGGCCGCGTCAGCACCAGGCGCTGTACCGTGTCGCGTTCCATCGCGTCGATGGCGCAGGCGACGGCCAGCCATGTCTTGCCCGTGCCGGCCGGACCGATGCCGAACGTGATGTCGTGCTTGAGGATGTTTTCCAGGTAATCGCGCTGGCGCGGGGTGCGCGGGCGCAGGTCCGAACGGCGCGTGCGCAGGAAGATACCTTCGCCGTAGTCGTCCATCGCCGGCAGGGCGGGGGATTTGAGCGCCGGCTTGCCGCCATGTGCGCCGCTCTCGCGTCCGACGCCGATTTCGACCAGTCCCAGCTGGATGTCGTCCACCGACAGCGGCTTGCGCGCGGCCTGTTCATCGAAGCGGCGCAGCGCCTGGGCGGCCAGTTCGGCCTGTTCGCCCTCCAGTGTGATGCGGCTACCGCGGCGCGATAGCTTGACCCCCAGCCCGTCGGCGAGCTGGCGCAGGTTTTCATCCAGCGGGCCGCACAGGTTCGCCAACTGGGCGTTGTCGCCGCCGATCTGCACCGTGACGCCGGCCGGCTTGCGCGATGTCCGCGCGCGTGCGCCCGTCATGCCGCCTCCGGCGCAGGGGATTCCGCCAGGGCGACCCGTGCGCGCAGGGAATTCGGATAGGCCTCGGTGATGACGACGTCGATCATATGGCCGACCAGCCGCGGCGGTGCCGCGAAATTGACGATGCGGTTGTTCTCGGTGCGGCCCATCAGTTCGTTCGGGTCGCGCCGCGAGGGGCCTTCGACCAGCACGCGCTGCGTGGTACCCACCATGGCCGCGCTGATGGCCGCCGCCTGCTCGGCGATGCGGGCCTGCAGCCGTTGCAGGCGCTGCAGCTTGAGCGTCTGCGGCGTGTCGTCGGCGAGGTCGGCCGCCGGCGTGCCCGGCCGGCGCGAATACACGAACGAGAAAGACGTGTCGAAGCCGACGTCGTCGATCAGTTTCATGGTTTTTTCGAAATCTTCTTCCGTCTCGCCCGGAAAACCGACGATGAAGTCGGACGACAGCGTCAGGCCGGGGCGGGCTTCGCGCAGGCGACGGACGATGGACTTGAACTCCAGGGTCGTATAGCCGCGCTTCATCGCCGCCAGCACGCGGTCGCTGCCGGCCTGCACCGGCAGGTGCAGGAAAGACACGAGCTGGGGCAGGCGCGCGTAGGCCTGGATCAGGCGCGGCGTCATTTCCTTCGGATGCGAGGTGGTGTACCGGATGCGCTCGATGCCGGGAATGTCGTGCACGTATTCCAGCAGCATGGCGAAATCGGCGATTTCGTCGCCGTCGCCCAGGCGGCCGCGATAGGCATTGACGTTCTGCCCGAGCAGCGTGACTTCCTTCACGCCCTGGTCGGCCAGGTCGGCGACTTCCATGAGGATGTCATCGAAAGGCCGGGACACTTCGTCGCCGCGGGTGTAGGGCACCACGCAGAAGCTGCAATATTTGCTGCAGCCTTCCATGATGGACACGAAGGCCGTCGCGCCCTCGACGCGCGGCGGCGGCAGGGCGTCGAACTTTTCGATGCTGGGGAAGCTGATATCGACCTGGGCGCGGCCCTCGGACTGGCGCTGGCGGATCAGTTCCGGCAGGCGGTGCAGGGTCTGCGGTCCGAATACCACGTCCACATAGGGCGCGCGCTTGACGATGGCCTCGCCTTCCTGGCTGGCCACGCAACCGCCCACGCCGATGACCAGTCCCGGCCTGGTTTTCTTCAGTTGCTGCACGCGTCCCAGGTCGGAGAAGACTTTCTCCTGCGCTTTCTCGCGCACGGAACAGGTATTGAAGAGAATGATGTCCGCGTCTTCCGGCTTGTCGGTCAACTCCACGCCCTGCGATTCGCGCAGCACGTCGGCCATCTTGTCGGAGTCGTACTCGTTCATCTGGCAACCGAAGGTGCGGATGAACAGTTTGCGGGGGGAGCCGGGCGCGGACGCGTCGGCGGGCGCATCGTCGCGCGCGAGTATGGTTTCTTGCATGTCGGAGGCCGTGACGGGTGTAGATCCCGGGGGCGTGGCGGAGGAAAAACAGAATTTTACCCCGGATGCCATCCTGTCTTGGTATCGTCTCGGTCCGGCGGGCCATCGGGCCGGAAACGCGGCCGGTCCGCACGGGGCGGCAGCCGCGCACTTACAGAGGACAAACCATGTTCCAGAATTCAGGCGTGCGCGACGACGCGCCCGCCGACCGCCGCGCGCGCCGGGTGGCGGCCGGGATCTTCGCGCTGCCGCTGCTCGGCCTGTCGGCGTTATTCGTGGACTTGCCCCTGGCCCAATGGTTGCACGCCAACGTTTCCCCTGGCGTGGATCATGTCTTCGAATGGATAGGCGAAGCCGGCGACAGCGGCAACTACGCCTGGGTGGTCCTGATCGTCTATATCGCCGCGCTGGCCGCCTTGCGCCGCGGCCGCGACGGCGCCTGGATCGGCGGCTACGAACGCGTGGTGCGGGGCGCCCTGCTGCTGATGGCCGCGTGGATCGCCGGCGGGATCGTTACGGGCCTGCTCAAGCAGGGGGTGGCACGCGCGCGTCCGGAACTGTTTTTCGAGCAGGGAATCTACGGGCTGGGACATCCCTTCCAGGGCAAGCCGTTCAATTCCTTTCCGTCCAGCCACGCATTGACCGCTTTCGTGCTGGCCTCGGCGATCGCGGTGGTGGCGCCGCGCTGGCGCTGGGTGGTCTATACCCTGGCCGTGCTGGCTGCCGTCAGCCGTCTGGTCAACCTGGACCATTTCGCCTCGGACGTGGCGGCGTCCGCATTGATCGCCATGACGGCGGTGCATGGGCTCAAGCGGTGGTTCCTGGACCCGGCCTATCGCTGGCCGATGCGTGCGCCCTGGCGGTGGTTCGCCCGCGACGCGAAGCGCTGAGCCTTCAGCCGCCGCCCTGTTCCAGCTTTTTCCTGACGCGCCGGGTCAGGTCCAGCAGCGGGTCGTCGGACGGATACAGCTCGTGCCTGCCCACGATGGGGAAGCTGTGGCCTTTCCAGAAGGTGCGCGGATCGAAGCGGAACTTGGCGATCAGGCGCCGCCCGAAATCCATTTCATGGTGCAGATAGAGCGCCTTCTGGCCGATGCCGGCGATCTCCGGATATTCCCCCAGCAGATAGCCTTCCTGCAGATGCGGCCGCGCCGCGGAGGGTGGACATACGCTGGACAGTCGTATCGTCTGCAGCCCCGCTTCCGCGCTGACGGTGATCCCGCCGCTCAGGTACGGTACGCCCAGCACGAAGACATAGGCTTCGTCTTCCGCGCCATGGCTGGCGAACGATGCGGCGATGCGCAGGGAATGGGTCACGTCCAGCAGGGGCGTGGCGCATACCTCGTAATGCTGGAGGATGGCCCAGCGCACGGTGCCATGCCGGCCGATGCGTTCCATGCCCAGCAAACCGGCCGCCAGGTATTCCTCGGCCAGGATTCTTTCGGCGGCGGTCAGGCGCGCGAATCGCTTGCGCAGCTCGTCCAGGCTGGGATTCGCGTGGCCCGTTCCGCGCAGCAGGCTGGGTTTCAGCGAGGTATAGCCGGAACGGTTGCGATGGTCGCCGGTTTGTCCGCGGAACAGGAGGATATGGTTGCGATTGTGGAATTGCAGCTCCGCCACCCGCGTCGCCAGGTCGGCATACGAAGCGACCTCGAAGGCGGCGGCCTTGCGATAGTCCTGGCGCTGGACCACCGTCGCCCTGGGCGAGGCGCCGGTGAACGACCATAGCTTGTACTGGGTGATCGTCTCCAATGCTGCTTTCCTTCATGCCGCCTTATTTGCCCAGCCACTTGGCGCTGATCTGCGCGTATTCGCCGCTGGCCTGGGCCAGATGCAGCCACTGGTCCACGAAGTGCTTGAACACCTCGTCGCCCTGTGGCAGCAGATAAGCCATCTCCGCATACTGCAGCGGCTTGTCGGGGTTGACCGCGCACAGTTCCGGGTGGGCCTTGCTTTGGACAATGGCTTCGGCGGCCTCGGTGACGAAGACATCGGCCTGGCCCTTGATCAGCTCGTCGAAGATCGTCAGGTTATCTGCGTGCATGGTCAGTTTCGCGTGGCTCAGCCGTGTCTTCGCGAAGCGTTCGTTGCTGCCGCCGGGGTTGGCGATGACGCGTACCGAGGGCTGGTCGATGGCTTCGATGGTCTGGAAGCGGGAGATGTTCTCGCAGCGCGTCAGCGGCGTTTTGCCGTTGATCATATAGGGAATGCTGAAGTACGCCTGCTTCTGACGCTCCAGCGATACCGAAATCCCGCCCACCGCGATATCGCATTTGCCGGCGACGAAATCCGGCAGCAGGTTCGACCAGCTCGTCTTGATGTATTCCGGCTTTGCTTTGAGGGCCGTCGCCAGGGTCTGCATCAGGTCGATATCGATGCCTTCGAACTGTCCCGGCGCGTGCTGGAAGCTGAAAGGCTTGTAGTCGCCGGGCGTGCAGACGCGCAGCACCCCGCTTTTCTCGATGCGCGCCAGTGCCGGGTCGGAGGCGGCGGAGGGGGCGGCCGCGGGTGCCTGGGCAAACGCGAACGCCTGGATGGACAGCAGGACAAGGGCGGCAAGGAACTTCATGGCGGGAATTCCATCGGAGGAAAGGTTGTCGTGTGCGTCAACTTTAAACGTTGCGGCGATTTCCCTTCAGTGCGGGTTTGCACGGCTTGCCAGCCAGGACGGGTTATCGCAGCCGGCGCGCCGGCTGCGTCGCCATGCGTATCGCCCCGCCCGGCCGCGCTTCCGATCCCCAGGAGCATTCCATGCGGTACCTATTGGTTCTCCTCCTTGCCCTGTGCGGACCCGCCTGCGCGGCGTCCGCGGGCGATGCCACCCGTTTTGCGCCGGGCCTGCAATTCCCTGAGGGTACGGTTTTCGTCGGCGATAGTCTTTACTTCGTCGATTATGGCGCCGGCGACGTATTGCGGTTGGCGCAGGCCGGCCCCGAGGTGGCATGGCACGCGGCCGGCTGCGGCCCGAACGGGTTGCTGCCGCTGGCCGACGGCACGCTGCTTGTCGCCTGCTACGACGCGGGCACGGTGGAACAGCGGTCCCTGGATGGGCGGTTGCTGCGCACCCTTGGCCACGGCGCGCGCGGCGAGCCTTTCGTCCGACCCAATGATCTGGCCGCGGACGGCCATGGCGGCGCTTATTTCACCGCTTCCGGCGGCGACGGCGGCATCCCGGGCAGGCTGTATCACGTGCCGGCGGGCCTGCAACGCGCCGACAGAGTCGCCGACCACATCCAGAACGCCAACGGCGTCGCCCTGTCGCCCGATGGCGGCACGCTCTACCTGGGCGAGAGCACCACCGACAAGATCCTGCGATTCAAGGTGGCGCCGGATGGCAGCTTGCGCGATGGCGGCGACTTCCTGGTACTGGACGAGCGCCTGCCGGGGGCGGGCCGCCACACGCCGGATGGGGTGCGCACCGATCCGGCCGGCCGCCTGTTCGTCAGCCTCTACAATGGCGACGGCTTTGCCGTCTTCGGTCCGGACGGCCGCCTGCTGGCCACCCAGCCCCTGCCCGGTACCCACCATTCCAACCTGGCGATTTCGCCGGACCAGGCCTGGGTCTACGGTACGGTCAATGACAGCGAGGGCAGCCTGTACCGGGTCCGCAATCCCGTGGCCCCATCGTCGCCGCGATGAGGCGGCGCGCGGGTGTGGTGCCCGGGAAAGTCCGGACGAAAAAGCGACCGGGCCGCGGCTGACTCAGGAGGATCGCCATGACGAACAAAATACGGCTGGACAAATGGCTCTGGGCGGCGCGCTTCTACAAGACGCGCAGCCTTGCCGTGGAAGAGATCGGCAAGGGGCGGGTGCTGGTCAATGACCAGCCCGCCAAGCCGGCCCGCGAGGTCGGCGAGGGCGATTTCATCACCGTACGCAAGAGCGATCCGCCCATCCGCGTGCTCGTGCGGGCGGTCAGCAACATACGCGGCCCCGCCACGGCGGCGCGCCTGATGTACGACGAGACACCGGACAGCATCGCCGCGCGCGAACGCGCCGCCGAAATGCGCCGGCTGGCGCCCGAACCGGCTTTGGATATTGCCCAGGGGCGTCCGACGAAGCGCGACCGCCGCCTGATCGACCAATTGCGCGGCAAATAGCGCCGGCGGGCCGCCCGGCCCGTGTCCGCGGCGACGGGGCCCGATCTCCCGGCGGGACCGCCGACCGGGGCGTCGCTCAGCTGTCGGCGACCACGATGGTGGGTTCGCAGGCGATGGGAAAGTCGACCGAGTTGGCGATATAGCACTTGGCATGCGCGACGTGATGCAGCCGTTGCGCTTCGGCGGGATCGCATCCCTGCCGGATGGCCACACGCGGACGCAATACGATGCCCGTGAAGCGCCCCGTGCCGTCGCTTTCCTTCATGGTGCCTTCGGCGGCGTCGGCATAATCGACCACCACGATGCCGGCATCCGCGCACAGGTGCAGGTACCACAGCTTGTGGCATGCCGATGCCGACGCGACCAGCAGGTCTTCCGGATTCCAGCGGGCGGCATCGCCCCGGAACGCGGGATCGGACGAACCCGGTATGTCCGGCTTGCCATCCGCCCGGATCACATGATCCCGTCCATAGGCGCCGTAGCCGGACGTACCGCTGCCGCGATTGCCGGTCCACCGGACTTCGATGTGGTATTTGTGTTCGCCATGCGCCATTGCGTATATCCACGGCCCCGCGGGCCTTCAGGTTCAGCGACGATTAAGCCCCGAGAATATCACCGGAGGTAGACTCCACCATCGGCCTTTTTTTCGACAAACGGGTGGAGACCATGGCGGATCACACGATGATCAAGGCGTTGCTGTTCGATGTGTTCGGAACGGTGGTGGATTGGCGTACCAGCGTCGCGCGGGAATTGCGTCCTTTCCTGGAAAAGCACGGGATTGCGGACGATCCCCATGATGTGGCGAACGCGTGGCGCAAGAAGTACCAGCCGGCATTGGAAGAAGTCCGTTCCGGGCGGCGCCCCTTCGTCAAGCTGGATGTCCTGCACCGCGAGAACCTGGAAAAGCTGCTGGCGGACTACCGGATCGATGTCGCCGCCTTGTCCGAGGAAACGCTCAACGACCTGAATCTGATCTGGCATCGCCTGCAACCGTGGCCCGACTCCGTGGCGGGCCTGCGCCGGCTGAAGCAGCGCTTCATCATCGCGCCGATGTCCAACGGCAATATCCGGTTGATGACGGACATGGCCAAGCATGCCGGGCTGCCCTGGGATGCCATCCTGGGCGCGGAAGTCGTCAAGGCATACAAGACCTCGCCGGAGGCCTACCTGAGGACCGCGGAAGTGCTGGACCTGCGGCCGGAGGAAATCTGCATGGTGGCCGCCCACAATTCCGATCTGGCCGCGGCCCGCAAGTGCGGCTTCAGGACCGCCTTTATCCTGCGGCCGACGGAATACGGTCCGGCGCAGAAAACCAATCTGCGCGCCGAGCAGGACTGGGACTGGATCGCCGACGACATGGGGCATCTGGCCTCCCGGTTGGATTGTCCCGAGTGACGGACCGGCCCCGCGTCGCGACGCAGGCGACCGATGCAGCGGCGGCGCAACCGTCCCGCTGCATCGCGGCCCCGGCCGTGTCGTTTTCGCAGCGCGGATCGCCGCGTTCCACGGCGATGCACCGCGCGGCCGGTTCGTCGATCGCCTATGCGACCGTGTAAAGACCGTTGATTCAGAAGAAGTTTTCCGGCGCCTGCATGACCGCCAATTGGCCCTGACCGCACTCCCCCGGTGATATTCTGCCCGCCCACCCAAGCCTGGGGGCGCGGGCAGCATTCTCCTGGAGGCATGCGGTGAATATCTTTCGAACAAAAAACATAGACGCCATGATCGCGTCGAGTCGTGTGTCCGGAAACCTCAAGAAGGTGCTGGGTCCGTTCGATCTGGTCTTGATGGGAATCGGCGCGATCATCGGGACGGGCATATTCGTTTTGACCGGAACGGGCGCGGTCACGGCCGGGCCCGCGCTGACCATTTCGTTCATCGTCGCGGCGCTGGCATGCGGATGCGCGGCATTCAGCTACGCGGAGTTCGCCTCGACGGTACCCGTCACGGGGTCCATCTATGCCTATAGCTACGCGACGCTGGGCGAATTCGTCGCCTGGATGATCGGCTGGGACCTGATACTGGAGTACGGCCTCGCCACCTCGGCCGTTTCCGCCGGATGGTCCGGCTACTTCCAATCGCTGCTAAGGGGCTTCGGCCTTGAGCTTCCCGTGGCGCTTACCGCCGCGCCGGGCGCGCTGCCCGGTGTCCATACCTGGATGGATCTGCCCGCGATGCTGATCATGCTGGCGCTGACGGCCATGCTTTCGATCGGTGTCAAGGAGTCGACGCGCGTCAACAATGCCATGGTGGTCATCAAGGTTGCCGTGGTGCTGCTGTTCATTGTCGTGGGCGTGCACCACGTTCAGCCGGCGAACTGGCATCCCTTCGCCCCCTTCGGGTATACGGGGATATTCAGCGCCGCGGCCCTGGTCTTCTTCGCGTTCATCGGCTTCGATGCGGTGACTTCCGCGGCGGAAGAAGTGGCGCGGCCCGAGCGGAATCTGCCGATCGGCATCATCGGTTCGCTGGTCGTGTGCACCGTGCTGTATGTGGCGGTGGCCGCCATCATGACCGGCATCGTGCCCTATCAGCGCTTCCTGGGCGTCAACGATCCGATAGCGGTGGCGCTGAACTACGCGAAGGAAACCTGGATCGCCGGCTTCGTGGACGTGGGCGCGATCCTGGGCATGACGACGGTGATCCTGGTCATGACGTATGGACAGACGCGCATCCTTTACGCGATGTCACGCGACGGTCTGCTGCCGCGCCGCCTTTCGACGGTTCATCCAAAATACGGCACGCCCTTTTTGGCGACCTGGGTTGTGGGCATACTTTTCGGCATCGTGGCCGGGTTCGTGCGCCTGAGCACCCTTGCCGAGTTGATCAATATCGGCACGCTCGCCGCGTTCAGCCTGATCTCGATTGCCGTCATCGTCCTGCGCAAGACGCGTCCGGAATTGCGTCGAGGCTTCCGCTGTCCCGGCGTGCCCGTCGTGCCGGCCCTGGCCGTGGTGGCGTGCGTGACGCTCATGACCTACCTGCAGCCGCTTACGTGGCTGGCTTTCGGTGTCTGGCTTGCCGTCGGGCTGGTGGTCTATTTCGTCTATGCCCGGCATCATTCCCTGCTGAACCGGCCGGAGCCGGTGTCCGAGCCCCCCGCCCTGGCGGTGGGGCGCGAACGGCGTTGACCTGCAAAAGAACAATGGCGGACCCATCCGGGTCCGCCATCGAGGCCGTGGCAAGCGCCGGGCAGGGCGCTCGCGGATCGTCCGTTAAGGATGGTCCGCTAATCGTGCTCAGGCGACTTCAGGTCCATCTTTCTTCGCGGGCTTGACCAGGTCTTCGCGCTTGACGCCAAACCACATGGCCAGCGCGGCGGCCACGAAAACCGACGAATAGATACCGAACCAGATGCCGATGGTCAGCGCCATCGCGAAGTAGTGCAGGGTGGGGCCGCCGAAGAACAGCATGGACAGCACCATCATCTGCGTGGATCCGTGCGTGATGATGGTGCGCGAAATCGTTTGCGTGATCGCGCTGTTGATGACCTCCGGCACGGGAGTCTTGCGCTGCTTGCGGAAGTTTTCGCGGATCCGGTCCATGATGACCACGGATTCGTTCACCGAATACCCCAGCACCGCCAGCACGCCGGCCAGCACCGACAGCGAGAATTCCCACTGGAAGAAGGCGAAGAAGCCCAGGATGATGACCACGTCATGCAGGTTGGCGATGACGCCGGCCAGCGCGAACTTCCATTCGAAGCGGATGGCCAGGTAGACGACAATGCCCAGCACCACGAACAGCAGCGCCATCAAGCCGTTGTGCACCAGCTCCTGGCCCACCTGAGGTCCTACGTATTCCACGCGGCGCAGTTCCACCGACGGATCGGCCGCCTTCAGTTCCTTCAGCACCGCGTCGCTTTGTGCGGATGAGCTCTGGCCCGCCTGCAGCGGCAGGCGGATCAGCACATCGCGCGAGGTGCCGAAATTCTGCACCTGGAAATCCGAGTAGCCGAGCTTGCTTACCGCGCCCCGCACCGAGTCCAGCTGCGCGGTCTGCGCGTAGTTGACTTCCATCACCGTGCCGCCGGTGAATTCGATCGACAGGTGAAAGCCGCGCGTCAGGATGAAGAAAACCGCGGCCAGGAAGGTCACCGCGCTGATGATGTTGAGCACCAGCGCATGCCGCATGAACGGGATGGTGCGGTGAATGCGGAAGAATTCCATGTTTCGCCTTGCTTTGGGTTGGCCCCGAGGCGCTACGCGCCGAGGCCTGTCCTAGTCGTGTTGGGTCGCGATATCCGGTACGTGCCGGCCGCGTGCCCCTGGGGCCGCGGCCTTGGGTATCGGGTCTTCAGGCCTTTGCTTTGGTATCGCCGGAAGGTTTCCATACCTGGCCGATCGAAACGCTGGCCAGCTTCTTGCGGCGGCCGTACCACAGGTTGGCCAGCGCACGCACGCCCACGACCGACGAGAACATCGAGGTCAGGATGCCCAGGCAGTGCACCACCGCGAACCCGCGGATGGGGCCGGAGCCGAAGGCCAGCAGTGCCAGGCCGACGATCAGCGTCGTCAGGTTCGAGTCCAGGATAGTGCCCCACGCGCGCTCGAAGCCCTGGTGGATGGCCTGCTGCGGCGACGCTCCGTTGCGCAGTTCTTCGCGTATCCGTTCGTTGATCAGCACGTTCGAGTCGATCGCCATCCCCAGTGTGAGCGCGATGGCGGCGATGCCGGGCAGGGTAAGCGTGGCCTGCAGCATGGACAGTACCGCGAGCAGCAGCAGTACGTTTACCGCCAGGCCGATGGTGGAGAAGACGCCGAACAGGCGGTAGTACAGGATGATGAAAACGGCGATCGCCAGGAAGCCGTACAGCGTGGACGCGAATCCCTTGGCGATGTTGTCCGCTCCCAGGCTGGGGCCGATCGTGCGTTCTTCGATGATGGACATCGGGGCGGCCAGCGCGCCGGCGCGCAGCAGCAGCGACGTATCGGCGGCTTCCTCGGCGGTCATGCTGCCGGAAATCTGCACCTGGCCGCCGGGGATTTCGCCGCGGATGACCGGCGCGGTGACCACTTCGCCCTTGCCGTTTTCGAACAGCAGGATGGCCATGCGCTTGCCCACGTTATCGCGCGTGACGTCGCGGAAGATGCGCGCGCCCTTGGCGTCCAGCGTCAGATGGACGGCCGGCTGCTGCGTCTGCGGGTCGCGGCCCGGCTGGGCGTCCTGAAGGTTTTCGCCGGTCAGTATGACCTGGCGGCGGACCAGGATGGGGCGGCCGTCGCGGTCGGTGTAGCGTTCGAGGCCGAAGGGGACGGTATTGGCGGCCAGCGCGGACTGCGCTGCCGGCGAATCGTCCACCATGCGGATTTCCAGGGTGGCGGTGCGGCCCAGCAGTTCCTTGGCCTTGGCCACGTCCTGCACGCCGGGCAGCTGCACGACGATGCGGTCGTTGCCCTGCTGTTGGATGACGGGCTCGGCCACGCCCAGTTCGTTGATGCGGTTGTGCAGGGTGTTGATGTTCTGCTTCAGCGCGTTTTCCTGCACCCGGGTAATCGAGGCCGGGCTGAGCGTGCCGACCAGTTGCGGCTTGGCGCCGTCGTTCTGGTCGACGAACTGCAGGTCCGGCATGCGCGTACGCAGGATCGAAACGGCCTTGTCGCGGCTGTCGGCGTTGGCGAAGGTGGCGGTGATGGCCTGGCCCGTGCGGTCCACGCTGGCGCCGGCCACGTCCTGGTCGCGCAGCACGCTGCGGACATCGGCCGCCAGGGAGTCATAGCGGGCGCTCAGCGCGCCCTGCATGTCGATCTGCAGCAGGAAATACACCCCGCCGCGCAGGTCCAGGCCCAGGTACATCGGCTTGGGCTCGAACCAGCCCAGGGCGCGCATCCATGCAGGCGAGGCGGGCAGCAGGTTCAGCGCCACCGTGTAATGCGGGTCGCCGGGAACGGTATTCAGGGTCTTGTCGAGCAGGTCGCGCGCCTGCAGTTGCCGGTCAGTGGACGAGAAGCGCGCTCGGATGGTGCCCAGCGGGCCGTTTTGCTCGTAGAAAGCGCCGACGGTGGGGATTTTTGCCTGGTCCAGGATCTGTTCGACCGTGCCGAGCAGGGCGTTATCGACCTTGACCGTCGCTTTCGCGCTGGAAATCTGCACCGCGGGGGATTCGCCGTAGAAATTGGGCAGCGTGTACAGCAGGCCGATGACGACCGCGATCAGGACCGTAAGGTATTTCCAGAGGGGATAGCGGTTCATGGCCGGCTACTGACTTTTTGACGAATGACGGTTGAGGCAAAAGGCCGGGGGCACTGCGGGATTGCCCGGGCGGCATGTGCATCGCCCGGGCCTCACTCGGACGCTTACAGCGCCTTGATGGTTCCCTTGGGCAGCACGGTGGAGACGGCGGATTTCTGGACGACCACTTCCACCGGCTTGTCGCCGGTTTCGGCGATTTCCACGGTGATATAGGTATCCGTGACACGGGTGACCTTGCCCAGCACGCCGCCGGCGGTGACGACTTCGTCGCCCTTGCTGAGCGCGGCAAGCAGGTTCCGGTGCTCTTTCTGGCGCTTCATCTGGGGCCGGATCATCAGGAAATACAGGATGACGAACATCAAGACGATGGGCAGGATGTTCATCAGCGCGCTTTCGGTGGCGGCTGCTTGGGCAACGACAACGCCTAGGGTGTCGGAAAAGGTCATCGGGTTCTCCTGAAGGGATCCGCCGCGCGGATCCGGTTATCGGGTTTTTGGTCTGATTTTGCGTTTTTTCGCGAGTCTGCGCATGCAGGACAGCCCGCTATTGTATCGGAGCTGACCGCGGGGGAAAGCCTCGTCCTCCAGGGGGCGCCGCCGGCCGCCGGGCGGGCGCGGCGCGCCCGGCGGCGGCCGGACATGCCGCTAATCCACGCCGCGCGCCCGATCGGCGGCGAATTGCGTCCGCCAGGCCTCGAAGCGGCCGGCCGCGATCGCCTCGCGCATCTCGCTCATCAGGGTCAGGTAGAAATGCAGGTTGTGCAGGGTGTTCAGCCGTGCCCCGGTGATTTCGTTGGCACGCTGCAGATGATGCAGATAGGCCCGGCTGAAATTCCCGCAGGTATGGCAGCCGCAGGTCGGGTCCAGCGGCCGGGTGTCGTCCCGGTAGCGGGCATTGCGGATCTTGACGTCGCCGTAGCGCGTGAATAGCCAGCCGTTGCGGGCGTTGCGGGTGGGCATGACGCAGTCGAACATGTCGACGCCCTGCGCGACGCCGGCCACCAGGTCTTCCGGCGTTCCCACCCCCATCAGGTAGCGCGGAGCCCCAGCGGGCAGGCGCGGCGCCACGTGCGCCAGGATGCGCATCATGTCCGCTTTGGGCTCACCCACGGACAGGCCGCCGATCGCATAGCCATGGAAACCGATGTCCAGCAGGCCGGCCAGCGATTCGTCGCGCAGCCGCTCGTACATGCCCCCCTGGACGATGCCGAACAGCGCATTCGGGTTGGCCAGCTGGTCGAAGGCGTCGCGCGATCGCCGCGCCCAGCGCAGCGACATCCGCATCGAGCGCGCGGCTTCCTCTTCCGTGGCCGCGCGGCCGTCGATTTCATAGGGCGTGCATTCGTCGAACACCATGACGACGTCGGAATTCAGCGCGCGCTGGATGCGCATGGATTCCTCTGGCGTCAGGAACAGGCGCGCGCCGTCGATGGGCGAGGCGAAGCGGACGCCTTCCTCGGTGATCTTGCGCATGCCTTGCAGGCTGAACACCTGGAAGCCCCCGGAATCGGTCAGGATGGGCTTGTTCCAGCCCATGAAACCGTGCAGGCCGCCATGCTTTTCCATGACTTCGGTGCCTGGTCGCAGCCATAGGTGGAAGGTATTGCCCAGCACGATCTGCGCGCCGATGTCCGCCAGCTCGTGCGGCAGCATGGCCTTGACGCTGCCGTAGGTGCCAACGGGCATGAAAATCGGGGTTTCCACGACGCCGTGGTTCAGCGTCATGCGGCCGCGCCGCGCGGCGCCATCGGTGGCAAGCAGTTGAAAATCGAGTCCGGTCATGATGTCTGGGCCGAGGCCGCTTCGATGAACATGGCGTCGCCGTAGCTGAAAAAACGGTAGCGTTGCGCCACGGCATGGGCATAGGCGCGACGAATGGGCTCCATGCCCGCCAGCGCCGACACCATCATCAATAGCGTGGACTGCGGCAGGTGGAAATTGGTGATCAGGGCGTCCAGCGCCTTGAAGCGATATCCCGGCGTGATGAACAGCCGGGTATCGCCCTGCGTGGCCTGCAGCGGCAGGTGACGGGCGGCGGCCGATTCCAGTGCGCGCGCGCTGGTCGTCCCCACCGCGACGACGCGCCCGCCCGCCGCCCGGGCGGCGGCGACGGCATCCGCGGTGGCCTGGGGGACGGTGTACCACTCGGCATGCATGACGTGGTCGGCGATGTTTTCCACGCGTACGGGCTGGAAAGTGCCGGCGCCGACGTGCAGGGTAACGAATGCCCGCGTCACGCCCAGCGCCTGCAGGCGGTCCAGCATGGCCTGGTCGAAGTGCAGCCCGGCGGTGGGGGCCGCCACGGCGCCGGGTTCGCGCGCGTAGACCGTCTGGTAGCGCGTTTCGTCCTGGGCGTCGGCCGCGTGCGTGATGTAGGGAGGTAGCGGCGTGGCGCCGTGGGCATCCAGCAGCGCCAGCACATCGGCGGGAAACTCCAGGTCGAAGAGTTCGCCCGCGCGGCCGTGCACCACGGCGTCGAAAGCATCCGCCAGGCGCAGGACCGTACCCGGTCCCGGCGATTTGCTGGCGCGCACGTGGGCCAGTGCGCGGCGCGGGCCGGTGATGCGTTCGACCAGGACTTCGATCCTGCCGCCGCTGGCCTTGTGGCCGGTCAGCCGCGCCTTGATCACGCGCGTGTCGTTGAATACCAGCAGATCGCCCGGCCGCAGCAGGGCCGCGATGTCGGCGAAATGCCGATCGTGCAGGCCCCCTTGCGCATCCAGGTGCAGCAGGCGGCTGCCGCCGCGCTCGGCGCTGGGATGCTGGGCGATGAGCTCCGGCGGCAGCTCGTAGTCGAAGTCGGACAGGCGATGGGAAGGTGGAATGGACGGGGACACGCTGGATGTGGAAATCGTGACAAGCCAACCGGCGATTGTAGTAGGCCGGCCGCACGGCGCCGTTCATGCAAGGTATCCTTGGCGCTTTTGGCGTTGCGGCGACGGAAGCGGGCGGGGAATGATCGAGCAGTGGTTCAGGCGGATGGCGGGGTTGGCGGGGCGGGCGGCGGCCGGCTTGCTGGCCATATCGATGATGGGGGTGGCGCCGGACGGGGCGCGTGCCCAGGGCCTGGCGCCCGCCTCGGCCAATGCGTTGCCGCATGAACTGGCGTCGGCCTGGCGCGCCAGCAAGCTGCCCGGCGGGTCGCTGTCGCTGGTGGTGCAGGAATTGGGTGGGCAGCGGCTGCTTTCCATCAACGCCAAGCAGCCGCGCAATCCCGCCTCCGTGATGAAGCTGGTCACCACCTGGTCGGCGCTGTCCAGTCTCGGTCCCGATTACGTCTGGCGCACGGAACTGCTATCGGATCCGGGTGCCCGCCTGGGGGCCAATGGCGTACTGGCCGGTCCGCTGTACCTGCGTGCCAGCGGCGACCCCTTGTTCCTGATGCAGGATTTGTGGAGCCTGCTGCGCGATCTGCGCCTGCACGGAGTCCGGCAAATCGGCGATCTGGTAATCGACCGCACCATATTCGGGACGGTCGCCACCGACCCCGGCGCCTTCGACGGCGCGCCCGACCGTCCCTATAACGCCAGTCCCGACGCGCTCATGGTGGGCTTCGGGGCGGTACGCCTGGTGTTCCTGCCTGATCCTGTCGCGCGGCGCTGGCGGCCCGTGATCGATCCGCCGGTGCCGGGCGTCACCGTCGAGGGGCAGGTCGAATGGAGCGATGCGGTTTGTCCCGGCGCCCCGGAAGTCGCCACCGAGCCCGTCATTACGCAGGCGGGCATCACGCTGCGGCTGGCCGGCAAGGTCGCCGGTTCCTGCGGAGAATTCAGCCTGTACCGCCTGGCGCTGTCCCAGCCGGACTACGCGACCGCGGTTTTCCGCTTGCTGTGGCGCGAACTGGGCGGCACCTTTACCGGCCAGGTGCGCGCCGGCATGGTTCCGCCGGATGCGGTGCCCCTGGTTGCCCATGACTCGCCGCCGCTGTCCGACATCATCCGTGCGATCAATAAGCGCAGCAATAATGTCATGGCGCGCCTCATGCTGTTGACCATGGGCGCGGAAGAGGGACGTCGTCCCGCCACGCCGGCCACCGGCGCGGCGGTCGTGCGCCGTGTGCTGGACAGCCAGGGGCTCTCCATGCCGGAGCTGGTCATTGACAATGGATCGGGCCTGTCCCGTATCGGCCGCGTGTCCGCGGATAGCCTGGCCTCGCTGCTGACCGTGGCATGGAATTCGCCCTATATGCCGGAATTCATGTCTTCGCTGGCGATCGCCGGCGTCGACGGGACGGTGCGCCGTCGTCTGCGCGGCAAGGATACGCGCGGAATGGCCCACCTGAAAACCGGCTCACTGGCCAATGTGCGGGCGATAGCGGGCTACGTGCTGGGCAACAGCGGCAAACGCTATGTCGTCGTCAGTATCGTCAACGACGAGCGCGCCGATGCCGTGCGCCCCTTCGACGATGCGCTCATCAAGTGGCTGGCCGATCGCTGAGCGCCCGGCTACGATTCGATCCATCGATATCGGAGAACCCCAATGCCCGTGCACGAAATACGCCATCCGCTGATCCGCCACAAGCTGGGCATCATGCGCCGCGCGGACCTGAGCACCAAAAGTTTCCGCGAGCTGTCCCAGGAAGTCGCCGCCTTGCTTACCTACGAGGCATGCAAGGACCTGCCCCTCGAACCGTGCCAGATACAGGGCTGGAGCGGCACCGTGGATGTGGAAAAGCTGGCCGGCAAGAAGATTACGGTGGTGCCCATCCTGCGGGCCGGCATCGGCATGCTCGACGGGGTGCTGACGCTGGTGCCCGGCGCCAAGGTCAGCGTGGTGGGGCTGGCGCGCAACGAGGAAACCCTGCAGGCCCATACCTATCTGGAGCGCCTGGTCGCCGAGCTGGACCAGCGCGTCGCGCTGATCGTGGACCCGATGCTCGCGACCGGCGGCTCGATGTGCGCGACCATCGATATGCTCAAGCGCGCCGGTTGTCGCGACATCCGTGCGCTGGTGCTGGTGGCGGCGCCCGAAGGTATCGCGCGGCTCGACCGGGAGCACCCCGACGTCCAGGTCTATACGGCGTCGATCGACCAGGGCCTGAACCAGGACGGCTATATCATCCCCGGCCTGGGTGACGCCGGCGACCGCATTTTCGGCACCCGCCAGACCGCCGAATAGGCGCTTGACCGCCGGGGGGCAAGGCGGTTCCCGCTTGGCTCGCCTTCACCCGGCCGTCGCGGCGGCCATGCCGTCGATATGTTCCCCGAACCAGTGCAGCTCGTTGGCCAGCGCGGCCACGCTGCCGACGATCAGCAGGGCGGGCGCGTGGATGGCATGCGTCCGCGCCAGATCTGCCAGGTCTTCCAGCCGTCCGGTCAGTACCCGTTGTTCGGGCCGGCTGCCGTTTTCCACCAGGGCGAAGGGCGTATCGGCCGGCCGGCCATGTTCCCGCAGCCCCCGCGACAGCGGCTCCAGTTGGCCGACGCCCATATAGAACGCCAGGGTCTGGTTACCGGCGGCCAGCGCCGCCCAATCCGGAGTGGCGGCATCGTCGCGGCAATGTGCGGTGATCAGATGCAGGGACTGGGCATGTTCCCGGTGCGTCAGCGGAATGCCTGCATGCGCCGCGCAGGCCAGCGCCGCCGTTACCCCGGGCACCACTTCGTAGGGCACGCCGTGGGTGCGCAGGTGCTGCAGCTCCTCGCCGCCCCGCCCGAAAATGAACGCATCGCCGCCCTTGAGCCGCACCACGCGCCGTCCGTGCCGCGCCTGCTCGACCATCAAGGCGTGGATGCGTGCCTGCGTGGCGGCGTGATCTTCGCCCGGGCGCTTGCCCACGTCGATGCGTTCGGCGTCGCGCCGCGCCAGCGAGAGGATCCCGTCGCCGACCAGGCGGTCGTACAGGATGACGTCGGCTTCGTTCAAGGCCCGCAACGCCTTGAGCGTCAGCAGGCCGGGGTCGCCGGGGCCGGCGCCCACCAGCATCACACTGCCGGCCGGTGTTTGCTGGGGCTGCGCCAGGGCGGTTTCCAGGGCCTGCGCGGCCTGCTCCGGCCGTGCCTGCCGCAGCAGCGCGGCAACGGGTCCGTCCAGCAGGCGGTCGTAGAAGCGTCGCCGGGCGCCCAGGTCCGGCAGCCGTTCCCGGATGCGGGCGCGGTAGCGCGCCGCCAGCTCGGCCAGCGGACCCAGCGCGTGATCGAACATCGATTCGATGCGTTCCCGCAGCCGCCTGGCCAGTACCGGCGCCACGCCGGAAGAGGAAATCGCCACGATGAGCGGCGAGCGGTCGACGATGGACGGCACCTGGAAGGAAGACAGGGCGGAATCGTCCACCACATTGGCCAGGATGCGGCGCGCCCCGGCCGCCGCGGCCACCTGCGCATTGACCTGTGCGTCATCGGTGGCCGCGACCACCAGCCAGGCGTCGTCCAGCCAGCCATCGTGGAAGCGTCCTGCCAGGTGGGCCACTTTGCCGTCCCGGACCATGGCGGACAGCTCGGCATTCAATTCCGGCGCGCCCACGCGTACGAACGCGCCGGCCTCCAGCAACGCTTGGGCCTTGCGCGCGGCGACGGCGCCGCCGCCTACCACCAGCACCAGGCGCTGGTTCAGGTCGGCAAACAGGGGAAATAGCTTCATGGCGGGTGAGGAGGAGGGAGCGGCACGAGCCCATTTCCGCGATGCGGCATGGGCAGGGCCTCCATTCTAGAAAGCCGGCATCTCGCGTGGAACGAAGATGTGGGTATGTTCATATAAACAAAAGAAATATTTGCGTAGGGTTTTATGTCTGGGTGGCATATGCGGCGCGCCGTCCGCGTGCGGGCCCGGCACGCGCCGGAGGCGGCCGGGGCAGGGGCGTGCGGGGCGAACAGCTTGGCGCGCGGCCCGCATGGCGCGGTGTAGTATCGATGCACCCGCCCGTTCCCATGGGCGGCCGTTTCGATGAGGTCTCCAATCGTGTATCCGCATTCTCCTCATGACGCCGCGCCGGCCTGCCCCCCGTCGCCGGGGCGTTCTACGCTGCGGAAGCCGCCGCGCGCGGCGGCTGTTCCGGCGTATGGCGCCCTGGCCGTCGTCGCCATGCTGCTGGCCGCGGGCAACGCGCAAGCCGGCGTCTGCGATGCCCAATTCATCCGCAACGGCGGCCAGGTGCAGTTGACGGGCTCCGGCAACTTGCAACTGGGCGCCGACCTGGCGTTTGCTGACGTAACCAAAAGCAATGGTGAGAACTGCCGCGCCCGGGTCACCGGCGTGGCTACGTTCTCCTATGCCGGCCTGCCGCCGGGCAAGTCCAGGCTGGACTATCTGATGACCGTGCACAACGGCCAGGCCAGTTTCGTGCGCTACGAAAGCGCAGGTGAAAAACCCGTGTCCGAAGGGCAGTTCGACCTGCGCATGCTGGGCCTGTTCGCCTACGACGGCAAAATCAGCGGGCCGGGCCAGAAACTGCCGGGCGCGAACTTCCGCCTGAATATCGGCAAAGAGGCCCCTGTGGGAGGGACGCCCAGTACCACGGTACGCATCGGCCAGAAGACGGTCGGCACGCGACGCACGATGGACACGGCGCTCGGCAAGCAATCCTGCTGGCCGATTTCCTATCGGCGCGATACCGATCCGACCATGGCGACCTTCAAGGGTTTGACCATCCCCATCCCGGCGTTGAATACCACCGTCACCGATTGGTATTGCCCCGCCGTCAACCTGGTGATGAAGCAGGACATCGACCAGCAGGGCATTAAATCCGCCGTCGAAATAACCCAGATCAAATAAAGCCGCGTTGCATCGTGGCATGCTCTTACGGTCCGCGGCATGCCGCAGCGGACGTAGCAGTCGGTAGCAATAGGGGGCTTGAGGCAAAGCCCCGCTGGTATCATTGTTTCCGTCCAGGACATGCAACACAAGAAAAGGAACGAACATGAACGCGACATCTTCCGAAAACGCTAAAGAGAACCTGATCGACAGCGTCAAGAGCAGCCTGAACGATGCGGAAAGCCTGCTGCGCGAAGCCGCCGCGAGTACCGGCGACAAGGCCGCCGAACTGCGCGACCGTGCCATGACCTCGCTCAAGCGCACCCGCGAAACGCTCTACGAGGTGCAGGACGCAGTGGTCGAGCGTGGCCGCAAGGCGGCCCGGGCGACGGACGACTACGTCCATGACAATCCCTGGCAGGCTATCGGCATTGCCGGCCTGACCGGCTTGCTCCTCGGTCTGCTGATCAGCCGCCGCTAAGGCGACGGGGCGTCCGGCAGCGCCTGTGAACCGCCGCGCCCCGCGCCCGGCTGCACCGCTTTCATGCGTCGCGGGTGGCGCGGAGCGCAATGGAATACTCATATGCCTTTACGCAAATCCCTGCTCGGTGTCGCCTCCAGCCTGGTTGAATTGGGGCGCACGCGTTTCGAGCTGCTGGCGCTGGAAGCGTCCGCGGAGAAAGGCCGGCTGCTGAAGCTGCTGGGCTGTTCCTTCGCGGCCCTGCTGTTCCTGACCCTGGCCGTGCTGGTGTTCTCGATCCTGGTGGCCGTGTATTTCTGGCCCACCGATGAGCGCTACATGGCGCTGGGGGCGCTGGCGGCTGTCTATGCCGTGCTGGGCGTGATCCTTCTCTTCATCGTGCGCCGCACCTTGACGACGGGCCCGGCGCCCTTCGCGGCCACGCTGGAGGAACTGGCGCGCGACGCCCAATTGCTGGACCATCTGCGCATCAAGGCGCAAGAGGAAGAAGAAGCGGAGCGGCGCGCCGAAGCGGCACGCGAGGCCCGCGCCGCCCGCCGCCGGGAGCCCGCGCCATGAATAAATTGTCCCCCGAGGTCGATCGCCAGGTCCGCATCGAACTGCTGCGCGCCCGCGCGGCCGTGGAGCGCGAAGCGCTGCTGCACAACGTTGTCGGACTGACCGACTCCCTGTCGCCCTCGCATCTGGTGAAGGCGCTGATGCCGCGCCTGGGCGTCAGCAATATGCCGGGGCTCGCGCTGCAGGCTTTTTCCCTGGTGCGCCGCTATCCGGTCATCATGTCGTCGCTGTCGGCGATCTTCCTGCGCGGCAAGCGGTCCCGGCTATTGAAGCTGGTCGGCGCCGCGGCGGTCGGGTGGCAGGTCTATCGTGGCTGGCAGGCGCGACAGGCGCAAGGGCACGGCGACGGCCCTACAAGCCCAGTTCCCCCCACATCGCGTCCACCTTCCGTTTGACGGCTTCGTCCATGAGTATGGGCCGGCCCCATTCGCGGTCGGTCTCGCCCGGCCATTTGTTGGTGGCGTCCAGGCCCATCTTGCCGCCCAGCCCGGAAACCGGCGAGGCGAAATCCAGGTAATCGATCGGAGTGCGTTCCACCAGCGTGGTATCGCGCACCGGGTCCATGCGGGTCGTCATCGCCCAGACGACCTCTTTCCAGTCGCGCGGGTCGACGTCCTCATCCACGACCACGATGAACTTGGTGTACATGAACTGGCGCAGCACGCTCCACAGGCCGAACATGACGCGCTTGGCGTGGCCGGCGTATTGCTTGCGGATGGATACCACGGCCAGGCGGTAGCTGCAGCCTTCGGGTGGAAGGTAGAAGTCGACGATCTCGGGCAACTGGCGGCGCAGCAGGGGCACGAAGACTTCGTTCAACGCCACTACCAGGACTGCCGGCTCGTCCGGCGGCTTGCCGGTGTAGGTGGAGTGGTAAATGGGATCGCGCCGCATGGTGATGCGGTCCACCGTGAACACCGGAAACCAATCGCGTTCGTTGTAATAGCCGGTGTGATCGCCGTAGGGGCCCTCCAGCGCCATTTCGTAGCCGGTATCCGCCGGCGGCGCGGCGCCGACGGGCACCGACGGTGCCCGCGCCCGTGGATCCGTGCTGGGCAACAGGTGCCCCTCCAGGACGATTTCCGCGTAGGCGGGGACCGACAGATCGCTGCCCAGCGCCTTGGCCACTTCCGTGCGCGACCCGCGCAGCAGGCCCGCGAACTGGTATTCGGACAGGGTGTCCGGGACCGGGGTGACGGCGCCCAGGATGGTCGCGGGATCCGCGCCTAGCGCCACGGCGATCGGAAAAGGCTGGCCGGGATGGGCCTGGGCATGTTCGCGGAAATCCAGCGCGCCGCCGCGATGCGACAGCCAGCG
Source organism: Bordetella sp. (assembly GCF_057362025.1). Lineage (NCBI taxonomy): Bacteria > Pseudomonadati > Pseudomonadota > Betaproteobacteria > Burkholderiales > Alcaligenaceae > Bordetella > Bordetella sp. The sequence continues at coordinate 38,305 of NZ_JBMQQZ010000093.1, forward strand.
CATGATCAGCTTGTTGCGGGCGATCGGCTGTTGCCGGTAGATGCCCAGGTTCTGGCGGCGCGCGCGCGGCCCCTTGGTGATGACCAGTCCCCAGGTCAACAGCGGCGCGACGTCGCCGGGCCAGCAGGTTTGCAGGGGCACGCGGGAGAGATCGACATCGTCGCCCTCCAGGACGATCTCCTGGCACGCGGGGCCGCGGACGTTCTTCGGGCTCATGTCCCACAGGGCGGCTTTCAGCATCGCCACTTTGGCAAAGGCATCGCGCAGGCCCTTGGGGGCTTCGGGCTCGCGCAGGGACGCCAGCAACTCGCCGGTTTCGCGCAGGGCCTGCACATCGTCGGCGCCCATGCCCCAGGCGACGCGGCGCGGCGTCCCGAACAGATTCGCCAGCACCGGCATCGTGGCGGGCGCATCCTGGTGGCGGGCGTTCTCGAACAGCAGTGCCGGCCCGCCGGCGCGCAGTACGCGATCGGCGATCTCCGTCATTTCCAGGTGGGTGGAGACAGGAGCGGCGATGCGCTTGAGCTCGCCGCGCGCTTCGAGTTGGGCGATGAAATCTCTTAAATCTCGGTATTTCACGGGAGGCCTACGGGAGAGCGGATGTGAATTCGCAGAAGTTAGGCAAACTTGCTTAACGTTGCATGTTACTTGCGGGATTTGTTACATATGGGCAGCCGATAAGAGGTTAACATCCCCTTCCCTATAAAACGCAGGAGGTCTCCAATGCCTTATGCGTCAGTGGCCAGTTATCCGTTCAGGCAATTGGCACAAGGCGTTCACCGCTATATCGGCGAATGGCTGCGAATCTGTGCCGTCTACCTCGGCATCGCCGTCATCGTCACCGTTAGCATGGGTTTGGCTCTGCCTGGTCTGCGCGACCAGGCGCTGCAGGTTCACAAGGCTTTGTTGACGGCGCTCGCGCCCGCGACGGTCCCGCCCACGGGCTCCGACAGCGCGCTGGCGGACGCCGATACCGCTGCCGACCTCGATCTCGACACGGACAAGCCATCCGATGCGCCCGGCGTGGTTGCGCTTGCCGTACCCGAAGCGGGCAGTAACGCCACCGCCTTTCTTACCCCGTTGCCGCATCCCGTGACCAAATCCGCGCCGCGGGGAGATATCGTGAGCAGCGCGCAAACCGAAGCGCTGCGCAACTATATCTCGCGCAAGTACAAAGTGGCATCCGATGCGACCGCCGTGCTGGTCAATACGGCGTACAAGGTCGGGCGCGAGCTGAAGGTGGATCCCTTGTTGCTGCTGGCGGTCATTGCCGTGGAATCCCGCTACAACCCCTTTGCCGAAAGCAGCGTGGGGGCCCAAGGCCTGATGCAGGTGATGACCAGCGTCCACCAGTCCAAATTCGATGCCTACGGCAAGAAGGGCGCACTGGATCCGGTCGCCAATATCCGCGTCGGCGCCGGCATCCTTAAGGATTGCATCAAGCGTCGCGGCTCCGTCGCGGCCGGACTGGCCTGCTATGTCGGCGCCAGCGGCCCGAACGATGGCGGCTACGGCGACAAGGTCCAGGCCGAGCGGCGCCGGCTGGCCCTGGCGTCCGGTATTCCGCTGGCACGCGAATAGCCTGCCTTCAGCGCAGCCCCGCCAGGAAGCCGCCGATGCGGCCGGCGGCGGCGCGCAACTGGTCCATGCCGGTGGTATATGCGAAGCGCATGCCGCGGCTGGCGTGGGCCGGGCCAAAATCCAGCCCCGGCACGGCCGCGACGCCGGCTTCGTGCAGCAGGCGGGTGGCGAAGCGGTCGCTGTCCATGCCCCAGCGCGAGATATCGGCATAGATATAGAAGGCGCCGTCCGGCTTGACCGGCACGTCGATACCCAGTTCCTGGAAGGCGCTCAGCAGGAAATCGCGACGCTGGCGGAACGCCAGCCGCCGGTCTTCATACAGCGCCAGCGTGTCGGGCGTGAAGCAGGCCAGGGCCGCATGCTGGGCCGGCGTGGGCGCGCAGATCGCCAGGCTCGCGGCCATTTTTTCCACGGTCGCCACCATCGCCTGCGGCACGATCAGCCAGCCCAGCCGCCAGCCCGTCATATTGAAGTACTTGGAAAAGCTGTTGATGACCACGACCTCGTCGTCCAGCGCCAGCGCCGAACGCGGCTCGCCGTCGTAGGACAGGCCCAGGTAGATTTCGTCCATCAGGGTAAAGCCGCCACGCGCCGCGGTTTCGCCCAGCAGTTCGGCCAGTTCGGCTTGCGCGATGGACGTGCCGGTGGGGTTGCTGGGCGATGCGATGATGGCGCCGCGGGTGCGCGACGTCCAATGTTCGCGCAGATCGGCCGCGGACAGCTGGAAGCGCTTGGCCGGCGTGCTGGGGATCAGCCGCGGCCGTCCGCCGGCCGCCAGCACGAAGTTGCTGTTGGCGGGATAGGATGGGTCGGGCATCAGAACTTCGTCGCCGGGATTGACCAGGGCCGCGCAGGCCAGGGACAGCGCGCCCGAGGCGCCGGACGTCACGATGACGCGGGCAGGGTCCACGTGCGCGCCGAAGCGGGTGTAGAAGCCGGCGATCGCCTCGCGCAAGGCGGTCAGCCCGGCCGGCGGGCTGTAGCCGCTCAGTCCGGCGCGCGCCGCGCGTTCCAGCGCTTCCACCACCTGTGGGGGCGCGGTAAAGTCCGGTTCGCCGATGCCCAGGCTGATAATGTCGCGTCCGGACGCCTGTAGCGCCTGGGCTTGCTTGAACACCTCCACCGCGTGAAAAGTCAGGAATTCATGAGTACGGTCGGCGAGGGAGAACATACGCTGGGTGCTATCGGCGGATATGAAGAAAAGGGATTGTAGTCATGCAGCCATCGCGACGCGCATTTCTCCTGGGGCGGGCGGCCCCGCGCACGCCGTGGCAGGTTTTCTGCCATAGCCTGCGCCGTGTCTGCGGCGGGGAGCTGAAGTCGATGCATGCCGGCGCTCCCGCCGCGGATCCCTCCGGCAGGGCGGTATCGCCGGCGGCCGGCGATGCGGTGCCCCAAGCCGCCTGGACGCCTCTGGCGACGGCGGATGTGCGGCAGGCCAGGGCGCTGTGCGCCGAGCATGGCATCCAACTGGCGCTGGCCGGATCGACGGTATCCACGGAAGGGCGGCCGGTGTTGTGGGTGGATCCCGCGCGGCTGGACCGCCTCGTGCGCGAACCGGGCCCGGTACCGCGCTGGCGCGCGGGCCCCGGCGTGACGCTGGGCGAGCTGGCGCAAGCCGGCTTGCGCCAGTTTGCCGGCGCCGCGCCCGGCTGCACCTTGGCGGCGTGGTTCGCCGACCGCGATGCGGCGTCCTGGCCTTCGGGCCGGGGCGATCTGTCCGGCGTGCACGCGGCCGATGTGCTGCTGGCCGACGGGGTGGCCGACACGCTGGGACCCTTCGGCGCGGACGATGGCCTGCCCTTGCGCAGCGCCGCATTGCAGCAATTGGTGCCGGCGCTGTTCCGTATGGCGGGTGCCGCCGAAGCCCAGTGGTGCCGGGAACAGCCTGCCTGGCCTGCGCACTACAGGCTCGATGCGCTATTGCCCCAGGCGCCCGCCACGCTGAACCTGGCCCGGATGCTGCATGGCCATGCGGGCACGCTGGCATGGCTGGAAAGCCTGGTACTGGAGCCGGCACCGATCGGATCCGCGGTCGCGGAGCAAGCCGGCGCGGCCGCCCGGGCCGATGCCTGCCTGCCGCCGGCCCAGGCGCGTGCGCTGGACAGGCGCGTCAAATCGCATTTCGATCCGGCCGGCGTCTTCCCCGAACTCGCATGAATCCGTGTGGCTTTTGCGCCGCAACCGTATCGTCCCGGCGGCGCGTGCCGCGCCTGCGATTCGTCGCGCGGCGGCGCCGCATTTCGGCCGGATTTCGTTGCCGGAGTAAGATTAAAGACTTTCCAGATGTAAGGGATGATGGCCAAGCCAGCATTGGCGCCGTCATCTCTTCCTGCGGCGAGGGCGCGCGAAAGCATGGGCGGTGGCCATTTCCGGCATCGTCTCCGGCGGCTAGCCTGTCAAAGGACTAGAATCCTGCGTTTTCGGTTTTCAACTTTCTTCACACGTATCAAGCGATCATGGACGCCAATCTGCGCAAGGCCGCGCTCGAATATCACGAGCAAGACCGCCCCGGCAAGATCTCGGTCACGCCGACCAAGCAACTGACCAACCAACGCGATCTGGCTTTGGCCTATACGCCCGGCGTCGCGGCCGCCTGCGAAGAAATCGTCACCGATCCGGTGAACGCCTACCGCTACACCAGCCGGGGCAATCTGGTCGGTGTGATCTCCAACGGTACGGCTGTGCTGGGCCTGGGCAACATCGGGGCACTGGCATCCAAGCCCGTGATGGAAGGCAAGGCGGTGCTGTTCAAGAAATTCGCCGGTCTGGATGTCTTCGACATCGAGATCAACGAGACCGATCCCGACAAACTGGTGGAAATCATCGCCGGCCTGGAGCCGACGTTCGGCGGCATCAACCTGGAAGACATCAAGGCGCCGGAATGCTTTGTCGTCGAGCGCAAGCTGCGCGAACGCATGAAGATTCCGGTCTTCCATGACGACCAGCACGGCACCGCCATCACCGTTTGCGCGGCCTTCATCAACGGCCTGAAGGTCGTGGGCAAGGACATCGCCAAGGTCAAGGTGGTCACCTCGGGCGCGGGCGCCGCGGCGCTGGCTTGCCTGGAACTGATGGTGGACCTTGGACTGCCCATCGAGAACATCTGGGTCACCGACATCGAAGGCGTGGTGTACGAAGGCCGTACCGCGCTGATGGATCCGGACAAGGCGCGGTTCGCGCGCAAGACGGAGCTGCGCAAGCTGGGCGAAGTGATCGAGGGCGCGGATGTATTCCTGGGCCTGTCCGCCGGCAATGTGCTCAAGCCCGATATGGTCGCCGCGATGGCCGCCCGCCCGCTGATCCTGGCGCTGGCCAATCCCACGCCGGAAGTGCTGCCCGAAGTCGTCAAGAGCGTGCGCGATGACGCCGTGATGGCGACTGGCCGTTCCGACTACCCGAACCAGGTCAACAACGTCCTGTGCTTCCCGTATATTTTCCGGGGGGCGCTGGATGTCGGTGCGACGACCATTACCCGCGGCATGGAAAAGGCGGCCGTGTACGCCATCGCCAAGCTGGCGCAGGAAGAACAGAGCGAGGTCGTGGCCGCGGCCTACGGTACCTTCGACCTCTGTTTCGGTCCCGAGTACTTCATTCCCAAGCCCTTCGATCCGCGTCTGATCGTGCGCATCGCGCCCGCCGTGGCCAAGGCCGCGATGGAAGAGGGCGTCGCGACGCGTCCGCTGGCCGATATGGACAACTATATCGAGCAGTTGCAGCAGTTTGTGTACCACTCCGGCGCTTTCATGAAGCCGCTGTTCGCGGCCTCCAAGCGCCTGGTGCGCGAGGGCGGCAAGGCGCGCGTCGTCTACACCGAAGGGGAAGACGAACGCGTGCTGCGCGCCGTACAGGTCGTGGTGGACGAAGGCCTGGCCAAGCCCATCCTGGTGGGCCGTCCCGCCGTGCTGGCCGCGCGCATCGAACGCCTGGGCCTGCGCATCCGCCTGGGCGAGGACGTTGAAGTCACCAATCCCGAATACGACGAGCGCTTCCATCGCTACTGGACCACGTATTGGGAATTGATGTGTCGCCGCGGCATCACCAAGGAAATGGCGCGCGTCGAAATGCGCCGCCGCCTGACCCTCATCGGCGCAATGATGGTGCACCTCGGCGACGCCGACGGCATGATCTGCGGCACGGTCGGCTCGTATGCGGACCACCTGCGCTTCATCGACGAAGTGATCGGCAAGCGGCCCGGCTGCAATGTGTACGCGGCCATGAGCATCCTGCTGTTGGCCGAGCGCACCGTCGTGCTGGTCGACACGCATATCAACGAGGAACCCAGCGCCGAGCAGATCGCCGAATTCACCATCGCCGCCGCGCAGGAAATGAATCGCCTGAACGTGGCGCCGAAGGTCGCGCTGCTGTCGCGTTCGAACTTCGGTTCGGGCAGTTCCTCGTCCGGCGCGAAGATGCGCGCGGCCTTGCAACTGGTGCGGGAGCGCGCGCCGGAGATCGAAATCGACGGTGAAATGCATGGCGATTGCGCGCTGGACGAAGAACTTCGCCTGCGCATCCTGCCGTCCTCCACGCTGAAGGGCACCGCCAACCTGCTGGTGTGCCCCAACGTCGATTCCGGCAACATCGCGTACAACCTGCTGAAGACCGCGGCGGGAGGCAACGTGGCCGTCGGGCCCTTCCTGCTGGGGGCCAACGCACCGGTGCACATCCTTACCTCCAGTTCCACGGTGCGCCGCATCGTGAACATGACGGCGCTCGCCGTGGTGGACGCCAACAACCGCCGCTAGGCGATTCCGCGCCCGCGACAGGGCCGGAAGAAGGCAGGCCGACAGGCGCCTTCTTCCGGCCCTAGTCTTTCGAGCGCCGGAAACGGGCCTCTCTCCATCGGCCTTTATATTCTCGATCGCAGGAAGCGGGTGCTGCCCGGCCCGGGACGCCGCGGAACCGGCTTCGCCCCCTTCAAGGGGGCGCGCGCACCGCTTGGCGGGCGAGACTTGCCCGGCGCTTTCCGGCGCCCAGGCGTCGACCGTGGATCGCGCGTGTATCGAGGCGGCGCAAAAACATGGCGCGATGCGATTGATCGAACCGGCTTATGCCGATACGATGCAGCGTATTCCGCGGGTGGTCGCGGTGGATTTTTTTGCAGGAGGTCCGAGCATGGCCAGAACCGGTCAGCCCGCATTGCAGCGACAGTTGCAGCGTGGCGGCGAGCTCGATGCCGCTGCGCTGGACAAGCAATCAGTGGTCGAGGCCGCTGGTGAACTGCGCGCGGCCTTGTACGTCGCGGACTGCGATCGGGCGCGCAACCGCTCGGCCGTCTTCCGCGCCATCGCCAAGGCGGTGGACTTCCCCATGCATTTCCGCAGCTTCGACGAACTTTCCGACTGCCTTTCCGACACCGTGCTGGATCAGAAGGTCGGTGTCGTGCTGTGGCTGTACAAACTGCACTCCGGCGATCCCGCGCTGGAGGAAGATGCCGCGCGCATCATCTCGATCTGCCAGGACGTTACCGAGTACGCGCGCGAAAACGGCCGGCTGTTCGCCTACATCGTCGAGCATGCCGGTGCCCACCCCGCGGCAGAGCCCGGCGTGGCCGCGGCGCGCTACGGCGAGGCCGATTGAAGCGGGCCGGCCGGCCCGGTTTCGTCCCAGGCCAGTAGCGCGGTCGTCGCGGCCACCAGGGCCAGTCCGGCGGTTTCGGTGCGCAGTACGCGGGGGCCGAAGCTGGCCGTAAGCACACCAGCTGCGCCGGCCGCCGCGCGCTCCGCATCCGACCAGCCTCCCTCCGGGCCCACCAGCAGTGCGATCGAACGGGTGTGCCGCGCCTCGTCCAGTATCGTCTTCAATGACGCGCCGCCTTCCGGGTGGCATAGCAGGCGCAGTCCGGTGGGCGGCGTTTCCAGCCAGCGCGCCAATGGCATCACGGGTTCGATGTGCATCAGCCGGTTGCGCCCGCATTGTTCGCTGGCGGACGCGGCAATGCGGCGCCAATGCGCCAGGCGCTTGTCCTGGCGCTCGCCGTTCAACTGCAGGACGCTGCGCTGGGCGGCGATGGGCACCAGTTGCCTTACGCCCAGCTCCACGGCCTTTTCGACGATCCAATCCATTTTGTCGCCCGACGGCAGCCCCTGGACCAGCGTGATTCCGCCGGCCAGTTCCGCCTCGCGCGCATCGTGGGCACCCAGTTCGGCGTGGACGGTCCGGCCGGCGATGCGCAGGGTGGCCGGGTATTCGCCGCCGTTGCCATCGAACAGCACCACCGTGTCGCCGTCGCGCAGCCGCAGCACCCGCGCGGCGTGGTGGGCGATGGCGTCGGGCAATTCGATGCGCGCGTGCGCGGAGAGCGCGAAGGGGCAGTGGAAGCGGGGACCGGGCATGAGGATGTCGTCGTGGCGTGCGTGGCGGAATCTTACCGCCCGGGCGGTGTCCACCGCCCGGGCGAGGCGGCATTACGCCGACCGGGGGAGGCCGCCCCGGCGGGCGGCTCCCGGCCCGGTGCTAAAATCGTGAGCTCTTCAAACCCTATACCCGGCCCTTTTTTGTACCTTCGCCGGGAGACGAGCCCTTCCAGCATGAGCAATCCGACCGCCCGACAACCTTCTTTGGCGGATGCTGTCCGCGCTTTGGCGATGGACGCCGTACAGCAGGCGAATTCCGGGCATCCGGGTGCTCCCATGGGGATGGCGGAGATCGCCCAGGCCCTGTGGACCCGTCATTTGCGCCACAATCCCGCCGACCCGGCCTGGCCCGGCCGCGACCGTTTCGTGCTGTCCAACGGGCACGGGTCGATGCTGTTGTATGCCTTGCTGCACCTGACCGGCTACGACCTGCCGATCGAAGAACTCAAGCAATTCCGCCAATTGCACTCGCGCACGCCTGGCCACCCGGAAGTCGGCATCACCGCCGGCGTCGAGACCACCACCGGGCCGCTGGGCCAGGGGCTGGGCAACGCGGTGGGCATGGCGCTGGCCGAAGCCCTGCTCGCGGCCGAGTTCAACCGCCCCGGCCATGCCGTGGTCGATCACCACACCTACGCCTTCGTGGGCGACGGCTGCCTGATGGAAGGCATCTCGCACGAGGTGTGCTCGCTGGCGGGCACGCTGCGCCTGTCCAAGCTGATCGTGCTGTATGACGACAACGGCATTTCCATCGATGGCAAGGTCGAAGCCTGGTTCGGTGACGACACCGCCAAGCGTTTCGAAGCCTACGGCTGGAATGTGATCCGCAGCGTCGACGGCCATGATGTCGACGCGGTCGATGGCGCCTTGCGCCAGGCCCGCGCCAATGCTGCCAGCCATGGCGGCCCCACGCTGATCGCCTGCCGTACCGTCATCGGCAAGGGCGCGCCCAATGTGGCGGGTACGGACAAAGTCCACGGCGCGCCGCTGGGCAAGGACGAGATCGCCGCCACCCGCGCCGCCCTGAACTGGCAATCCGAGCCCTTCGTCATTCCGGCTGACATCTACGAAGGCTGGGACGCGCGCCGCGCCGGTTCCGTCGCGCAGAACGAATGGCAGGGCCGTTTCGACGCCTATGCGCGGCAGTTTCCCATCGAAGCGGCGGAGTTCACGCGCCGCATGCGCGGCGAGCTGCCGGCCGATTTCGCCGACAAGGCGCGCGCATTCATCGCCGCCACCGTCGACAAAGCGGAAACCGTCGCCACGCGCAAGGCGTCGCAGTATGCGATCGGCGCGCTGGCGCAGGCGCTGCCGGAACTGCTGGGCGGCTCGGCCGACCTGACCGGTTCCAACTACACCGACTGGAAGGGCGTGGCGCCGGTTCGCGCCGGCGACAAGGCCATCCAGTTCGGCCGCCACATCAACTACGGCGTACGCGAATTCGGCATGGCCGCCATCATGAACGGCATCGCCCTGCATGGCGGCTACCTGCCTTTCGGCGGCACTTTCCTGACATTTTCGGATTACTCGCGCAACGGCCTGCGCATGGCCGCGCTGATGAAGCAGCGTGTCGTCCATGTTTTTACCCACGATTCCATCGGCCTGGGCGAAGACGGTCCGACGCATCAGTCCATCGAGCATGCCAACAGCCTGCGCCTGATCCCCAATCTGTCGGTGTGGCGTCCGTGCGATACGGCCGAAACCGCCGTTGCCTGGATAGAAGCCGTCAAGCGTCCGGCCAGCATCGGCATGGCGGTGCATGACGGCGGGCCGACCGCGCTGTTGCTGTCGCGCCAGAATCTGCCTTTCGTCCCCCGCGACGAGCAGACCCTGGCCGCGATCGCGCGCGGCGGATACGTGTTGCGCGATGCCCCGGATGCGCGCGCGGTAATCATCGCGACCGGTTCCGAAGTCGCGTTGGCGCTGGCCGCACAGGAATTGCTGGCCAAGGATGGCGTGGCCGTGCGCGTGGTATCGATGCCCAGTACGGACGTGTTCGACCGGCAGGATGCCCAATGGCGCGCCGGCGTGCTGCCCAAGGGCTTGCCGCGCGTCGCCGTCGAAGCCGGCACTACCGGCCTGTGGCACAAATACGTAGGGCTGGAGGGCGCGGTGGTCGGTATCGATCGCTACGGCGAATCGGCGCCGGCCGGCGCCCTGTTCCCCTTCTTCGGCCTGACCGCCGAAAAGGTCGCCGAGGCCGTCAAACAGGTTTTGTAAACGAGGAGCGAGTCATGACCATACGTGTTGCCATCAACGGCTACGGCCGCATCGGACGCAACGTGCTGCGCGCGCATTATGAAGGCGGCAAGAAGCACGCGATCGAGATCGTCGCCATCAACGACCTGGGCGATCCCAAGACCAACGCGCACCTGACGCGCTACGACACCGTCCATGGCCGCTTCCCCGGCACGGTCGAAGTGGATGGCGACTACATGGTCGTCAATGGCGACAAGATCCGCGTGCTGGCCAATCGCAACCCGGCGGAACTGCCCTGGGGCGAGCTGAAGGTGGACGTGGTGCTGGAATGCACCGGCTTTTTCACCAGCAAGGAAAAAGCCAGCGCCCATCTGAAGGGCGGCGCCAAGAAGGTGGTGATCTCCGCGCCGGGCGGCAAGGACGTGGACGCGACCGTGGTCTATGGTGTGAATCACCAGACGCTGAAGGCCGAGCACACCGTCATCTCCAACGCTTCCTGCACGACCAACTGCCTGGCGCCGCTGGTCAAGCCGCTGCACGACGAACTGGGCGTGGTATCGGGCCTGATGACCACGATCCACTCGTACACGAACGACCAGGTGTTGACCGACGTCTATCACGAGGATCTGCGCCGTGCCCGTTCGGCCACCATGAGCATGATCCCCACCAAGACCGGCGCGGCCGCGGCGGTGGGCCTGGTGCTGCCCGAGCTGAACGGCAAGCTGGACGGCTACGCCATCCGCGTGCCGACCATCAACGTGTCCATCGTCGATCTCTCTTTCATCGCCAAGCGCGAAACCTCGGTCGAGGAAGTAAACGGCATCCTGAAGGCGGCCTCGCAGGGCGCGCTCAAGGGTATCCTGGACTACAACACCGAACCGCTGGTCTCCGTCGACTACAACCATAATTCGGCATCCAGCACCTTCGACGCCACGCTGACCAAGGTATCCGGTACGCTGGTGAAGGTGTCGTCCTGGTATGACAACGAGTGGGGCTTCAGCAACCGCATGCTGGACACCACCGTCGCGCTGATGAACGCCAAGTAACGCGCATCGCGCATGGATAGACCATGAACAAAGGGGACGCGTGTCGTCCCCTTTGTTTTCCGTACGGCTGCGCGGGCCTGGCCGGCCCGTGCTCAGGGGAGCAGACAACTATGTCCAAGGTAAATACGCTGTCCGCGCTGGCGAAGTCCGGCGCCCTGCAAGGCAAGCGCGTGTTCATCCGCGCCGATCTCAACGTGCCGTTCGACGATGCCGGCAATATCTCGGAAGACACCCGTATCCGCGCGTCGGTCCCCGGCATCCGGATGGCGCTGGATGCCGGCGCGGCGGTGATGGTGACGTCCCACCTGGGCCGTCCGAAAGAAGGCCAGCTGACGGATGCCGATAGTCTGGCGCCGGTGGGGCGCCGCCTGTCGGAGCTGCTGGGCATGCAGGTGCCCCTGCTGCGCGATTGGGTGGACGGCGTGCAGGTCGCGCCGGGGCAGGTGGTGCTGCTGGAGAACTGCCGGGTGAACCCGGGCGAAAAGAAGAACGACGAAGGGCTGGCGCGCAAGATGGCGGCGTTGTGCGATGTCTATGTGAACGATGCTTTCGGTACCGCGCATCGCGCCGAAGCAACCACCCACGGCATTGCGCGCTTCGCGCCGGTGGCCTGCGCGGGCCCGCTGCTGGAAGCCGAACTGGATGCGTTGGGCCGCGCGCTGCACGAACCCAAGCGGCCGCTGGTGGCCATCGTGGGAGGGTCGAAGGTGTCCACGAAGCTCAGTATCCTGCAGTCGCTCGCCGGCAAGGTCGACCAGTTGGTGGTCGGTGGCGGCATCGCCAATACCTTCATGCTGGCGGCCGGCAAGTCCATCGGCAAATCGCTGGCCGAGGCGGACCAGAAAGGCGAGGCGGTGGCGGTGATGGACATCATGCGCAAGCGTGGCGCGGATGTCCCGATCCCGACGGATGTGGTGTGCGCGCCGTCCTTCGGGGCCGATGCGCCGGCCACGGTGAAGTCGGCCGATGATATCGGGGCGGACGACATGGTGCTGGATATCGGACCGCAGACGGCGCAGGCGCTGGCGGACATCCTGAGGAAAGCCGGGACCATCGTGTGGAACGGCCCGGTGGGCGTGTTCGAGTTCGAGCAGTTCTCGCACGGGACGGAAGTGATTGCCCGGGCGATCGCCGAATCCTCCGGCTTTTCCATCGCCGGCGGTGGCGATACGCTGGCGGCCATCGCCAAGTTCGGCATTACCGACAAGGTGGGGTATATCTCCAC
>NZ_JBMQQZ010000094.1:0-120673 GCF_057362025.1 Bordetella sp.
CGCAGCAGCTGCGCATGATCCGCGCCGGCAAGGTCGGCAATGTGCGGGTGGTGGATACGGCGGTGGCGGCGGAACGGCCGCTCAGCCCCAAGGCGCCCATCGTGCTGGGCATTGCCGCGTTGGCCGGCCTGGTCCTTGGCGTGGTTGCCGCCTTCGTACGCAACGCGCTGTTCGGCGGCCTGACCGATCCCGACGAAATCGAACGCTATACCGGGCTGCCGGTGCTGGCGACCGTGCCCTACAGCGATCTGCAGGATAGGCTGTGGCGCCGCGCGCGGCGCAAGAATGCGCGCATTCCGGCATTGCTGGCGCAGAGCAACGGCAGTACACCGCCCATCGAAAGCCTGCGCAGCTTCCGCACCGTGCTGCAGGTCGCCATGCGCGATTCCTCCAACAACATCGTGGTGTTCACCGGGCCCCTGGCCGGCGTTGGCAAGTCCTTCCTGTCCGCGAATTTCGCCTTTATCCAGGCGGCGGTGGGCAAGCGTGTGCTGCTGATCGACGCCGACTTCCGCCGTGGCACCCTCAACCGCTATTTCGCCACCTCGGCCGAGAACGGTTTGTTCGAAGTGCTGGCCGGCACCGTGCCGCTGGAAGCCGTGACCAAGCGCAACATCATGAACGGCGTGGACTTCATTTCCACCGGCAGGGTCACCTTCGATCCTTCCGAATTGCTGGCGTCCGAGGCTTTCGGCGAATGCCTGCACGCGCTCGCGGCCGATTACGACATCGTCATCGTCGATACGGCGCCGGTGCTGTCGTCCTCGGATGCGGCGGTGGTCGGCGCGCACGCCGCCGCCGTCATGCTGGTGGTCCGTTCGGGTATGAACACGGTGGGCGAAATACGGGAAACCAACAAGCGCCTGCAGCAGGCGGGGGCACCCGTCGCGGGCGTGGTCTTCAATGGCCTGAAGCTGCAGTCCGAAGGCTGGGGCTACCGCTCGAAGTACGGCCCATATCGATATTCCCGCGCGTCCTACTACGGCGAAAACCAGCCATAGCGCATTGGAGATTTCATGGACTCCCTGGGTGCCGCGGAATCGTCCGGATTCCCGCCAGAGGTTTTTCGCGCCGATGAAATACGGGGGCGCGTGGGGCAGGAGATCGATAGCCGCTTCGCGCATGCCCTGGGCCTGGCAGTGGGATGCTGCGTGGCCGAACTCGGCGGCCGCGCCGTCGTGATCGGCAAGGATGCGCGGCTGAGCAGCGTCGAGCTGGGCGCCGCCTTGCAGGCCGGCGTGCGGCAGTCCGGAATGGCGGTGATCGATATCGGCATGGCGGCCACGCCGCTGACGTGGTTCGCCGCGCGCCTGACCGGAACGGGCACGGCGGTGTCGGTGACGGGCGGCCACGACGACGAGGCCTATAACGGCTTCAAGGTCCTGCTGGAGGGGCACGCCGTGGACCAGGCCGCCCTGCAAGCGCTGCGCGGCCGCATGCAATCCGGCGCGGCGCCCGCGGCGCGTCCCGGTACCCGGGCGCAGATCAGCGCCGCGCCGTGCTATTTGTCCCGGCTGGCCAGCGACATCCGCCTGGAGCGGCCCATGAAGGTCGCGCTGGACTGCGGGCACGGCGTGGCCGGCACGCTGGCGCCGGACGCGTTGCGGGAGCTGGGCTGCGAGGTCACCGAGCTGGCTTGCGAAGTGACCGGTTCGTATCCGCCGGACCAGCCCAGGCCCGGCGAGGCCCGCTACCTTTCCGACCTGGCCGCCCGGCTGCGCTACAGCGGATGCGAACTGGCGCTGTCGATAGCCGGCGATGGCGATCGCCTGGTGGTGATCAGCCGGTCCGGCGCGCGAGTCTGCGTGGATCGCCTGCTCATCCTGTTCGCGCGCGACATGCTGGCCGGCGTGCGGGGCGGCGCCGTGGTCCACGACGTGAAGAGCAGCCGCAATCTGTCCCGCGAAGTGCGGGCGCTGGGCGGCACGTCGGTCGTGAGCCGCGGCGGCGATGCCCACATCGGGGCCAGGATGCGCGAGGCGGCCGCCATGCTGGCGGGGGAAACCGGCGGCGGCATCCGTTTCACGGACCGCTGGCTGGGCTACAGCGACGGGCTGTATGCCGCGGCGCGGCTGCTGGAACTGCTGTCGCGCCACCGCGACGCCTCGGCGGTTCTGGATGGCTTGCCGCAGTCCTGTGCGACGCCGGAACTTCGCCTGGATACGGCGGACGGCGAACAGTACCGGCTGGTCGAGGCGCTGCGCGCCGAGGGCCATTTCATGGGGGCGCGGGAAATCATTCACCTGGATGGGGTGCGCGTCGAATACGAGGACGGTTTCGGCCTGGCCCGCGCCGCGGCCGCGCAGCCGGCGGTCATGTTGCGCTTCGAAGGCGATAACGGCACCGCGCTCTCGCGCATCCAGGAGGATTTCCGCCGGCAGCTGCTTAGCGTGGCACCGGGATTGCGACTTCCCTTTTAACGAGCGGGGCGACGGAGCGGCAATGACGACGTTATTGGTCACCGGCGGCGCCGGCTACATCGGCAGCCATACCTTGATAGAGCTGATCGGCGCGGGCTACCGCCCCATCGTCATCGACAATCTGTGCAATGGCAGCCGTGCCGCGGTCAGCCGCGTCGAGCGCATCACCGGCACGCGGATCGCGTTCGTGGAAGGCGATATCCGCTCCGCCGGCCTGCTCGCCACGCTGTTTTCCCTGCAGGAGCGCCGGCGGCAACCCATCGAATGCGTCCTGCACCTGGCGGGCGTGAAGGCGGTGGGCGAATCCGTCCGCGACCCGATCAAGTACTTCGACAATAATGTCTCGGGCACGGTGGCGCTGCTGTCGGCGATGCACGCCCATGGTGTGCGCCGGCTGGTGTTCAGTTCTTCCGCCACGGTCTACGGCGTGCCGCGCTTCCTGCCGTTTACCGAGGAGCATCCGCTACAGCCGACCAATCCATATGGACGTTCCAAGCTGATCGTCGAGCAGATGCTGCAGGATGCCTGTGCCGCCGAGGCGGAATTCAGTGCCGTGACCTTGCGCTATTTCAATCCGATCGGCGCGCATCCCAGCGGCCTGATCGGGGAAAATCCGCGCGACGTGCCCAATAACCTTTTCCCCTTCATCACCCAGGTCGCGGTGGGGCGCCAGCCGCACCTGAAGGTTTTCGGCAACGACTATGCCACCGAGGACGGCACGGGCGTGCGGGATTATCTGCACGTCATGGACCTGGCTGCGGGCCATGTGCGCGCGGTCGATTACGCGCTGAACCATACCGGTTTCGTCGCGGTCAACCTCGGCACCGGCAAAGGCACCAGCGTCATGGAGCTCGTGCACACCTTCGAACGTGTCAACGGGCTGCGCATTCCCTGCCAGGTCGAGGCGCGGCGTCCGGGCGATGTTGACCGGGTCTGGGCGGACCCGAGCCTGGCCCGGCGCCTTTTGAACTGGCGCACTTCGTACGGCGTGGAGAGCATGTGCAAGGACGGCTGGCGCTGGCAGCAGTCCAATCCCGAGGGCTACGGGGCGGTGCATTAAGGCTTGGCAGGCCGATAGCGCCCGGGCCGGCGGGCTCGGGTATATCGGCGTTGCGGCGGGCAGGCACGGGAATTGCTCTCTGTCGGACCACCACATCACGGCGGCTTCAGGCCACCGGCAGCAACATACTTCGAATAGCCGCCCAGCCATGAGCTCACAGCCACGCGCGTCATCCGCCAGCGCGCCGACAATACCGGATACCGCCGCACCCACGGTTCAACCTGCCGCGCACGCACCCGCCGACACCCCTGCGCATCTAACGCCACCGCGCGCCTTCGACCGCCGGCACGCGCCGCTATCGATCATCGCAGTACTGGCGGTGGTATTCGCCTTGCATCTGGCGCGCGATTTCGTGATCCCTCTGGTCATTTCCATCGTCCTGTCGTATGCGCTGGACACGCCCGTGAACTTCCTGCATCGACGCGTCCGCCTGCCACGCGTATTGGCGACGGTCGTCGTGGTGCTCGCGATGATCGGCCTTATCCTGTTCGGCATGGCCTCGTTGCGCGGCCAGGTGATGTCCATCGTCGACAGCCTGCCAAGGACTGCGCAGAAGGTATCGCGCTCCGTGGAAGGCTTCAACGCCGGCAGCGGCTCCGTCGTGAACAAGCTGCGCGCCGCCGCCAATGCCGTGAATACACCGTCGAAGCCGCGCTCGGACGGCGCGCGCGTGGTGGTGACGCGTCCGGCCGACAAGCTGGAAGAGATGCTGCTGGCGGGGTCCATGGGTATCGCGGAGTTCCTCGGGCAAGCGCTGATGGTGATTTTCCTCGTGTTTTTCCTGCTGCTCTCCGGGGATACGTTCAAACGCAAGTTCGTCCGTGTCTCCGGCCGCAACCTGACCGAAAAGAAAATCAACGTGCACATGCTGGACGAGATCCATCGCTCCATACGCCTGTACATGATGATGATGGTGGTGACCAACGTCATGCTGGGCCTGCTGACCTGGCTGGCGTTCCGCTGGATCGGTCTGAACAACGCGGGCACCTGGGCGGTATTCGCGGGCGCCATGCACGTGGTCCCCTATTTCGGTCCGCTCCTGGTCGCGGTATTTACGGGCGTGGCGGCAGTCGTGCAGTTCGGCGAGCTGGGCCCGGCTCTGCTGGTGGCGGGGGTCTCATTGCTGATCGCCGCCCTGATCGGCTTCGTGGTGCAGACCTGGATGACGGGACGCATCGCCAAGATGAATCCCGTCGCCGTTTTCGTCATCCTGCTGTTGTTCACCTGGGCCTGGGGCTTGTGGGGCACGCTGCTCTCGATACCCATCGCGGTCATCGTGAAGGTCGTCGCCGATCACGTCGAGGGCTTCGAGGGCGTCGCCGAGTTCCTGGGGGAATAGGGCGGGCACGGCGCATGCCCCTGGGAAGGATTTGCCCTTCGGGGTTGTCCACAGCTTCTGTGGACAACCCTCTGGATAGTCTGCGCACAGCCTGAAAAAAACCTTTTATGACAAGGTCTTGGGAGAAGAGGTCAAAATCCTCTCAAGGCAGGCCCCCGGCTGCCCGCGCGTCGCCGGGCCCGTCGATAGCGGGCAGGACCGTCAGCAGCGCCGCCAGGGTATCGGCACAGGGCCGTTCTATCTTCAGCGCCAGAAGCGGATCGGCGCGGGTGCGTCCCAGATTGATGGCCGCAATGGGCAGCCCGGCCCGGTTCGCGGCGGCGGCGAAACGGTAGCCGGAATAGACCATCAAGGACGACCCGACGACCAGCATGGCGTCCGCGCGCGACAGGCCGTCGTTGGCGCCGGCCACGCGGTCGCGTGGCACGGATTCGCCGAAGAACACCACATCGGGCTTCAGGATGCCGCCGCAGACGGGGCAGGGCGGCACGCGGAAGCCGGAAAAATCCACGCCGTCGAGATCGGCGTCGCCGTCGGGGGCGTGGATCGCATCCAGCGCCAGCCAGTCGGGGTTCAAGGATTCCAGCATGTCCTGCATGCGTGTGCGCGGCTGCGTGTGCCCGCATTGGGTGCAGACGACCCGGTCCATGCGGCCGTGCAGGTCTATCACATCGCGGCTGCCGGCTTTCTCGTGCAGGCCGTCGACGTTCTGCGTGACCAGACGCGTAAAGCGGCCCTGCGCCTGCAGCCGCGCCAGCGCGAGGTGGGCGGCGTTCGGCGCCACGTTGCCGAACATGCGCCAGCCGATCATCCCGCGCGCCCAATAGCGCGACCGCGACGGCTCGCTGCCCATGAAGGTGCTGAAATCCATGGGAGGACGGCGCTTCCACGCGCCCTCGCTATCGCGGTAATCGGGAATGCCCGACCCGGTGCTGCAACCGGCGCCTGTCAGCACGAACAGGCGCGGATGCGCCAGCACGAAGTCGCGCAACGGCAGCAGGTCCGCGGCAGTCATCGACGCGTCAGCCGCCAAGCCCGGCGTCGGGCGAAGTGTTCAGGGTGCCGGCCTGCGTTACGTTGGATCCGGGCGGCACGTCCCGCGTCAGCCATACGTTGCCGCCGATGACGGACCCGCGTCCGATCGTGATGCGTCCCAGGATGGTCGCCCCCGCGTAGACCACCACGTCGTCTTCCAGTACGGGATGGCGTGGCAGGCCTTTCTTGAGTTCGCCGTTGTCGCCCGGCGGAAAGCGCTTGGCGCCCAGCGTCACCATCTGGTACAGGCGGACGCGGTCGCCGATCACCGCGGTTTCGCCGATGACAACGCCGGTCCCGTGGTCGATGAAGAAACTTCGACCTATGGTGGCGCCCGGATGTATGTCGATGCCGGTATCGGCGTGCGCGATCTCGGCGACGATGCGCGCCAGCAGCGGTACGCCGAGCAGGTAGAGCTCGTGCGCGAGGCGATGATGGATCATCGCCATTACGCCGGGATAGCACAGCAGGACTTCGTCGACGCTGCGCGCCGCCGGGTCGCCCTGGTACGCCGCGATCACGTCGGCGTCGAGCTTGCGGCGCACGGCGGGCAACTGCGCGCCGAAGGCGCGCACGATCTCCACGGCGCGCTGTTCGGTTTCGTCGCGGATGGGGCCGTGGTTGCGCTCGGCATGGTTCAGTTCCAGCCGCACCTGGTGCAACAGGGCGTCCAGGGCCGTACCGATGGTATGGCCTACGTAGAAGTCCTCGAGTTCCTCGCGCAGGTCGATGGGGCCCAGGCGCATGGGGAAGAGCGCGCCGCACAGTGCCGAGACGATCTGGCGCAGGCTTTCCTGCGATGGGAATTCCCGTCCGCCGGCATCGCGCAGGCGTCCGAGCGGCTGGCGCCATTCGGTACGGACCCCGCGCAGCTCCGAAACGATGCGATCCAGGTTCCAGGACGCGCTGTGTGGGTTCAAGGGTGCATTCATGGCGCTCAGGCTGCGAGTGGAAGAGGACATATCGCCGCCGGCACCCGGGGGCGCATCGGCGGCGTAATCCTAATTTACCCCGATGGCGGGGTATCCGCCGGGGCAAACCTTGCCATGCACAGGGTTTATGAGCCGGCGGCCCCGGTATGGGCTAGTCCTGGTCCCGGCCCAGCAACAGGCGTCTTGCGGCCTTCCAGCTGCCCGCGTCCGGCGCATAAAGCAGCCCGCCGCCGCGATGGGTGGGCTTGTAGGGCGACCCGTCGAAATGCGCGCCGTAGCCGCCGGCCTCGCGATGCAGCAGCCACCCCGCCGCGTGATCCCAGGGCATCAGCTGCCCATACAGCAGGACGTGCGCATGGCCGCCGGCGATCATGCGGTATTCGTGCGCCGAGCAGTTGAGTATCGTCGAGGACGCCAGCCCCAGGGCGTTGGCATTGACGGTGGCGCGCAGCGTATCGTCCAGATGCCGCACGGCGATCAGCCCGGTCATCGCGTCCGTTGTCGCCGGCGCGGCCACCCGCAGCGGGGTCTGTTCGCCGTGTTCGCTTTCCAGCCACGCACCCTCGCCGCGTATCGCGATCGCGGCATCACGGCACAGGGGGTCGTAGATGAAGCCCGCCATGACTTCGCCGCGGCTGACCGCGGCCACCATCACACCGAAGAGCGGCAGGCCGGCCACGTAGTTGCGCGTGCCGTCGATGGGATCGATAAGGAAGGCCAGTTCGGCGTCGATCCACACATTCAGCAGGGCAGGGTTGCGCGAGCAGGCCTCTTCGCCGACCACCACGGCGCCCGGATAGGCGCGCGCAAGCCGTTCGCCGATCATGCGCTCCGCCGCCTCGTCGGCATCCGTGACGACGTCCAAAGGCGATGTCTTGCTGCGTACGGCGCTCGTGGCCAGACGTCGAAAGCGCGGCATGATCTCGGCGTCCGCGGCTTCCGCCATGAGCGCGACGATGCGGCGCGTGTCTTCACGATTGAACGATCGAAGCATGATGGTCTGGCCGGGCTGTGCCCCCGGGCGCAGGCCCGGGAAAAGCTGGGACGGGAGCCGAATCTACCACGAGACGCTGCCGCCGGCCCGGATGCCGGAACGGGGCGGGCGCTGCGCCGATTCTAAGCGACACCCCCAAGTCCTTGTACGGCAAGGCATTTTTGGAACTGCCCCGAAGCTATCCCAAGGGTTGTCCACAAAACGTGGGGATAAAAAGACGCGGCATGCCTGGGCCATCCCTGCTCGCTTCTGCCAAGTGCTTGTGCGAAAAGGCATTTTCCGACCTGCACAACTTCTATCCCAAGGGTTGTCCACATAATGTGGGGATAAATGGCCGGTGCAGCGCCCGAGGGGCGGCGGTGTTGAAGTCCGCGATGCCTGGCGGTGAGTCCCAGAACATTCTTAAGCCATCTGCAATGCCTCTATGCTCTAATACTTTGCGCCGCGCGCGGCGGCCGCTGCCTGGCGCAGTACCGCGACGCATGCGGGCGGCAACCGCGCATCGCCACGCGACGCAGCGTAAAAACAAAACGGAGACAAAGGACACAGGATGAACCAGACACGACGGAAGTTGATGCTTACCGCCGCGGGCGGCGCTGTGCTTGCCGCGGGATCGGTGCGGGGTGCGCTTGCGGCGGCCCAGTTCCGCTACAAGTACGCCAATAACCTGCCCGCCACGCATCCCATGAACGTGCGCGCGCGCGAAGCCGCCGCGGCAATCGCCAAGGATACGAACGGCCGTTTCCAGCTGGATGTGTTCCCCAGCAGCCAGCTCGGCTCGGATACCGATACATTGAGCCAGCTGCGCGCCGGTGCCGTCGAGTTCTTCACGCTCTCCGGGCTGATCCTTTCCACGCTCGTGCCGACGGCGTCCATTAGCGGCGTGGGATTTGCTTTCCCCAATTACGACACGGTGTGGAAGGCCATGGACGGCCCGTTGGGCGCCTTCATCCGCGGCGAGATCAAGTCCAAGGGCCTGCTGGTGATGGACAAGATCTGGGACAACGGGTTCCGGCAGGTCACGACCAGCACGCATCCCATCAACGGTCCCGGCGACTTCAAGGATATGAAGATCCGCGTGCCGGTCAGCCCGCTGTGGACGTCCATGTTCCAGGCGCTGGGCGCGGCGCCGGCCAGCATCAACTTCAACGAGACGTATTCGGCGCTGCAGACCCGCATCGTGGATGGCCAGGAGAACCCCCTGGCGATTATCCAGACCGCCAAGCTCTATGAAGTGCAGAAGTACTGCTCCATGACCAACCACATGTGGGACGGCTTCTGGTTCCTGATGAACCGGCGTGCGTGGGAAAAACTGCCGGAGGACATCCAGGGCATCGTTTCGAAGCACATCAACGAAGCCGGCATGAACATGCGCGCCGACACATTCGCATTGAACGGCGAACTGCAAACGAAACTGGCGCAGCAGGGCCTGGTTTTCAATACGCCGGACCCAGGCCCCATCCGCGACGCCTTGCGCAAGGCCGGCTTCTATAAGGAATGGCAGGGCAAGTACGGCGAGAAGGCCTGGGCCATCCTGGAACAGTCGGTCGGCAAGCTGTCGTGATGACGGGCACGCGCACGCAGGCCGGCGGAACCGGCGGCGCGGCCGCGGGCCTTTCCTGGGTTGCCGGGGCCGATGCCGCGCTGGGCTGGCTGGTGGAGATTCCGGCGGCCATGCTGGTGGTCGCGGAAATCGTCGTGCTGTTCGCCGGCATCGCGGCGCGCTACGTCTTCCACGCGCCCCTGGTGTGGTCGGACGAACTGGCCTCCATTCTCTTCCTGTGGCTGGCCATGCTGGGTGCCGTGGTGGCATTCCGCCGTGGCGAACACATGCGCATGACGGCGCTGGTGAACCGCGCATCGCCCGTGGCGCGCGCCTTCCTGGATGTGGTGGCCGTCGCCAGCGCGTTGACGTTCCTGCTGATGATCGCCATGCCGGGCTACGAATACGCCATCGAGGAACAGTACGTCACCACGCCCGCGCTGGAGATCTCCAACATCTGGCGCGCCGCGGCGCTGCCGGTGGGCACCGCGCTGATGATCCTGATCGCCTTGCTGCGGCTGGCAAGCCGCGGCGAATGGAAGGCGACGCTGGGCGCGGTGGCGCTGGTGGCCGCCATCGTCGGCGCGATGACCGCGCTGCAGCCGGTGTTCGCGTTGCTGGGCAATGGCAACCTGGTGGTGTTTTTCGTCGTGATCGTGGCCGCCTGCGTGTTCGCCGGCGTGCCGATCGCATTCTGCTTCGGACTGGCCACTTTCGGCTACCTGGCCTTGACGACCGGGACGCCGATGATGGTTGTCGTCGGGCGCATGGACGAAGGCATGTCGCACCTGATCCTGCTGGCGGTGCCGATGTTCGTGTTCCTGGGCCTGCTGATCGAAATGACGGGCATGGCCGAGCGCATGGTGGGCTTCCTGGCCAGCCTGCTGGGCCATGTGCGCGGTGGCCTGTCGTATGTGCTGATCGGCGCGATGTATCTGGTCTCGGGCATCTCCGGCGCCAAGGCCGCCGATATGGCGGCGGTCGCGCCGGTGCTGTTTCCCGAAATGCGCAAGCGCGGCGCCAGCGAAGGCGAGTTGGTCGCGTTGCTGTCGGCGACGGGGGCCCAGACCGAAACCATACCGCCCAGCCTGGTGCTGATCACCATCGGGTCCGTGACCGGGGTATCCATCACCGCGCTGTTCACGGGCGGCCTGCTGCCGGGCCTGGTGCTGGGTTTGATGCTGTGCTTCGTGGTGTGGCGGCGCAGCCGCCATGAAAACGCCGGCATGGTCGCGCGCGCGACGCGCGCGGAGATCCTGCGCGCGCTGGTGGTGGCCCTGCCTGCCCTGGCGCTGCCCTTCGTGATCCGCGCGGCGGTCGTCGAGGGCGTGGCCACCGCCACGGAGGTCTCGACCATCGGCATCGTCTATTCCGCCCTGATCGGCTTGCTGGTGTACCGGCGTTTCGATTGCAAGCGCCTGTGGCCCATGCTGATAGATACCGCGAGCCTGTCCGGTGCCATCCTGCTGATCATAGGCGCGGCCACCGGTATGGCCTGGGCGCTGACGCAATCGGGGTTCTCGCACCAACTGGCCGATATGATGGCGAAGCTGCCCGGCGGCGCGGTGACTTTCCTGGCGGTATCCATCGTTGCCTTCGTGATTTTGGGCAGCGTGCTCGAAGGTATTCCGGCCATCGTGCTGTTCGGCCCCTTGTTGTTCCCCATCGCCAAGCAGATCGGCGTGCACGAGGTTCACTACGCGATGGTGGTGATATTGGCGATGGGCATCGGCCTGTTCGCCCCGCCCTTCGGGGTGGGATATTACGCCGCGTGCGCGATCAGCCGCGTGGCGCCGGACCGCGGCATGCGCGCCATCGTGGGCTATCTGGTTTCCATTGCCATCGGCCTGGTCATCGTCGCGGCCATACCCTGGTTGTCCATTGGATTCCTGAAGTAAACCGGTGGCGGGCGCCGCTTTTCGCGGCGGGCGGCAGAGCACCGGTCGCCGCGCCGGGCGCGGTCCGCGACTACGGCAGGGCGCGCTGCAAGGCCTGCATCAGGCCTTGCGCATTGCGCATGCCCTGGTCCTCGAAGTTGGTGTTCAGAATCACGTGGGTCTTGCGCACGCGTTGCGCCAGCTGCCGTACCCGGCGAGCCATTTCTTCGAGTTCCGCCACACTGTACTCGTAGTTGAACCGGCTGGAAGACGCGTTGCCGGATGACGTCCAGGCCGCGGCATTGCGTCCGTGCATGCGCACCAGGGCCAGATCGTCGCGCGTGGTTTCCCATATCGCCGGCACGCTGTCTTGCGATGCCGTCGGGGCATCCACGACGGTATGGACCGCCCGCAGTTGCCGCAGGAAGTCCAATGTCGAGGCGGCCGCCGCGCCTTCGAACCAGGCACGATGACGGAATTCCACCGATGCGACGTGGTCCTCCAGCCTGGCTACGCAGTCGGCCACCCGGGCCCGGCCGCGCGTATCCGGCTTGATCCAGCGCGGGAACTGGAAATGCACGGCGCCCAGCTTGCCCGCCATGCGCAAGGGTTCCAGCGCGAAGACGAAGCGCCGCCACGCTTCATCGACGACCTCGCGCGGCAACTGATCGATGAAGCAGACGTCGCCGGCATCGCGGCGCAAGGCATCGCGCAAGTCGGGGTCCAGCGCGGCCCAAGGCGTTTGGTGACCGGTAAACAGGCGGAATGCCTTGATGTTGAAAACGAAGTCCGGCGGCGTGCGCGTTGCCCAGGCATGGGCACGGTGCGCGGAGGGCAGGGCGTAGTAGCTGGCGTCCACTTCGGCGATGGGGAAGTGGGCCGCGTAGTAGCGCAGTCGCGCCTGCGCGTCGGCGGTGCCGGGTGGATAGAAGCGGCCGCACGCCAGCAGGGTGGGATCCGTCCAGGATGCCGTACCGACCAGGATGGGCGGCGCGCCCGGAAAGCCGGCCGCAGGCTGGACTGCCGGCCGTTCGGATGGGAAATGCATTGCTTCCGACATGAGTCGCGTATCGGTCCCGGCACGCGTCGCCGGCCCGGAGCCGGCGCGCCGGCAGACGCCCCCTGCGGGGTTGCCGGGCGCCTGGGCGCTCCGCGGATTATCCCTCAATCGTCAGGCGTTCGCGCGATAGCGGTCGCGCAGGGCGCGGATCTGATCGTGGTTGCGCAGCACGCCTTCGTATTGCCGCTGCACCACCGTGCGGATGTCTTCGGGCAGGGGCTCGCGCAGGGCGTTGGTGTAGTCCTGCTTGGCGATGTCCTCGCCGCGCTCGCACTCCTCCAGGATGGCGGCATCGGTGCGTCCGGTAACGGCTGCCTTCAGGTGGACCCAGCCGCGGTGCACGGCGCCGGCGACGCTGCCGCCGGTTTCCGGCTTGCCGCCGAGCCGCGCAACGATGGCCTGCAGTTCCGCGGCACCCGCGGCGCAATCCTGTGCGCGATTCTGCAGCAATCCCCTCAGCTCCGCATCCTTGGTATCTTCGGCTGCCGCCTGAAAACCCTTTTCGCCGTTCTTGCAGGTTTCGGTCAGGTCGTTCAGCAGTTTGACGATACGATCGGCCATGGCATTCTCCTTGGTAGCGGGTGGCGCGCTGTGCCCGCGCGCAGCGCGATCTCCCTGGACTGCACACTTCGCAAACCGCGTTCCCAGGGCAGCGCCCCGCGCCGGGCTGAGGTTTTATCCAGTATTATTGCGGGCTGTCGCGCCGCCCTTGGCGGCACCTGCCCATCCATAAGTGTTGAGCCCCGGCTTCTGCCTTCTTCAAATGTCCGAACGTCCCGCCGATGTGCCCGATCCTCTCGCGGACCTCAATCCCAGCCAGCGCGAAGCGGCCGAGTACGGCGCCGGTCCGCAGGACGACGGGCCGCTGTTGGTCATCGCCGGCGCCGGTTCGGGCAAGACGAGCACGCTGGCTCATCGGGTCGCGAACCTGATCCTGCGCGGCGCGGACCCGCAACGCATGCTGCTGCTGACTTTCTCCCGGCGGGCGGCGATCGAAATGGAAAGGCGCGTTGGCGCGGTGCTGCAGAAAGTCCTGCGGCTGGGCGCCGGCCACGTGCCCCCCGCCTTGCCTTGGGCGGGCACGTTTCACGCCATCGGTGCCCGCCTGCTGCGTGAATTCGCGCCGCGCATCGGCCTGGCGGAAGCGTTCACCATCCACGATCGCGGGGATTCCGAAGACCTGATGGGGATGTTGCGCCACGAGCTGGGATTGTCGTCGACCGAATCCCGTTTCCCGCTGAAGGGAACCTGCCTGTCCATCTATTCGCGGGTAGTAAACGGCCAGGCGCCGCTGGACGGTATCCTGAAGGACGTCTATCCCTGGTGCGCGCAGTGGGAGGGCGAACTCAAGCGCCTGTTCCGGGCCTATGTCGAGGCCAAGCAGGCGCAGCAGGTCCTGGACTACGACGATCTGCTGCTTTACTGGTCTGAAATGATGGTCCACCCCGACATCGCCGGCGATGTGGGCGGTCGTTTCGAACACGTCATGGTGGACGAATACCAGGATACCAACCGCCTGCAGGCCGCCATCCTGCTGGCCATGAAACCCGATGGCCGCGGCCTGACGGTGGTGGGCGACGACGCTCAGGCCATCTATTCCTTCCGCGCGGCGACGGTACGCAACATCCTGGATTTTCCCGGACAGTTCAAAGTGCCGGCCAGGGTGGTCACGCTGGAGCGCAACTATCGCTCGACTCAACCTATCCTGGATGCCTCCAACGCCGTCATCGCGCTGGCGCGCGAACGGCATGCCAAGCAACTGTGGACCGAGCGCAAGTCCTCGAACCTGCCCAAACTGGTCACGGTCAGCGACGAAGCCGGCCAGGCCCGCTGGGTGGCGGACCAGGTCCTGGCGCAGCGCGAGGCGGGCGCCACGCTGAAGTCGCAGGCGGTGCTGTTTCGCGCTTCCGGCCACAGCGCGGCGGTCGAACTGGAACTGACCCGTCGCAACATTCCCTTCGTCAAGTTCGGCGGCCTGCGCTTCCTGGAGGCCGCCCACATCAAGGACCTGCTGGCACTGCTGCGCTGGGCTCAGAACCCGCGCGGCCGCATGTCCGGCTTCCGCGTGGCGCAACTGGTGCCGGGCGTCGGACCGGCGACGGCCGCGCGCCTGTTGGACGCGATGGACGGCGCGCCCGATCCCCTGGCGGCCCTGGACGCGTTCAAGCCCGGCAGCGCCGCCCGCGAGGACTGGCAGGGATTCGCCCAGGCCTACAAGGATTTATGCGCCCCCGGCCTGGCGTGGCCGGCGGACCTGGACATCGCCTTGCGCTGGTACGCGCCGCATCTGGAGCGCCTGTATGAGGACGCCCGGGTTCGCAAGGCCGACCTGGATCAGCTTGCCCGCATCGCATCCGGCTATGCGTCGCGCGAACGCTTCCTGACGGAATTGACGCTGGATCCGCCCGACGCGACCAGCGCGGAATCCGGCGCGCCGCTGCGCGACGAGGACTACATGATCCTGTCGACCATCCACTCGGCCAAAGGGCAGGAGTGGAAGTCGGTCTACGTGCTCAACGTGGTGGACGGCTGCATCCCATCGGATATGGCGACGGGCTCGGCCGAAGAGATCGAGGAAGAACGCCGCCTGTTGTATGTCGCGATGACGCGCGCCAAGGAAGAGCTGCACCTGATCGTGCCGCAACGATTCTATGTGCACCAGCAGACCGGCCTGGGCGACCGCCACGTCTATGGGTCACGCACGCGGTTCATCCCGGACAAGCTGGCGCCGCTGTTCGAAGCCTTGCCCAGGCCGCCCGAACTGCCGGCCGTGCGGGGCGCCGCGCCCACGCCCGTGGCACAGGTGGACGTGGCGGCGCGGCTGCGCAGGCTTTTCTAGCGGTCGGCGGTGGCTATTTGCGCTGTTTCCCGCTTTTGTCGCGGTCGGCCTTCCAATCCACTTCGTCCTTGTCCGTGGAAATCTTGCGGTCCGCTTTCTCCGCGACACCCGGTGAAATCGGGTCGCTGGCCGGGAAGGATTCCTCCACAGCCTCGTCCAGCGCCTCCTGGTAGGTAGGCACCTTGTTGCCCTGGTGGTCGGCGTCCTTGTCGGCCTTGGACTGCCCACCGTGTTTCGGATTTTCTCGCGTCATGTCGTTCTCCGGCTGTCGCGGCGGATCGGCCCGCACCGTCTACCGCGATTCTCTGGGGGGTTGTGGAACCGGGTTATCCCGGCCCCGCCACCTGCCGTTCAGCAATCGTCATGCCTTCGCGCCGCCGCGTCGGATTCCGTAACCGGCTGCATGGGCAGGCGCAGCGCGCTCATCAATGCGCGTGCGTCGCGCGGCGCCATGACTTTCATATCGTTGTCGAAATAACAATAGACATCGCGTGCCGCCGATGGCCGCGGACGAGGGCCAGCCAGGCGAGCCCCGCGCGGCGTCCTGCCCCGCGACCAGGCGTCGATGCGGCGTGCCCAGTCCGCAATGGCCTCTTCGCTGTAGCCGCTGCTGTACAGCGCTTTATCGCCATGCAGGCGGACGTAGGCGAAGTCGGCTGTCGGGTCCTCGAGCACAGGCCATTTGCCCGCGGTATCCGCCGTGACCAGCGCCACGCCGTAGCGCCGCAGCATCGCGACGAACTCCGGACAGGCGTAGCTGGGATGGCGGATTTCCACGGCATGGCGCACGGTACGCCGGGCATCCGCTTCGGTCAGGCTGCGCCCTTTCATCCTCGGGCCGTGCCGCCGCGCCAGACGAGCGGCGGCTTCCGTGTCGCGCGGCAGCATATCCAGAAAGGGCTCGATGCGCGCCGCATCCCAGGGCAGGGTGGGGGGCAGCTGCCAGAGGAACGGCCCGAGCTTTTCCCTCAGCGCCAGCACGCCCGAGGCGAAAAAATTCGCCAGGGGTTCGTCGATGTCGCGCAGCCTGAGCGTGTGGGTGATGAATCGCGGCCCCTTGATCGCGAAGACGAAGCCGCCGGGGGTTTCATCGCGCCAGCGGGCGAAAAGCGGCGGGCGTTGCAGCGAATAGAACGTGCCGTTGATTTCGACCGTGCATACCTGATGCGCGGCGTAGGCCAGTTCGCTGTGCTGCGGCAGGCCCTTCGGATAGAAGCGCCCGCGCCAGGGCGCGTAGCGCCATCCTGAAATGCCGATGCGAACCGCGGATCGTTGCCGAT
Organism: Bordetella sp.; assembly: GCF_057362025.1. Classification (NCBI taxonomy): domain Bacteria; kingdom Pseudomonadati; phylum Pseudomonadota; class Betaproteobacteria; order Burkholderiales; family Alcaligenaceae; genus Bordetella; species Bordetella sp. The sequence goes on from NZ_JBMQQZ010000094.1 coordinate 16,380, forward strand.
GTTCAGCCATGCGTGGGATTCCGACAGGACAATGTAGCCAGCCGCCGCGTTGCAAGCGCCATGCCGTCCCCGCCCTCGCGGGCCGGCGGAGGCGTCCGAGCCCGGTGCTATCATCGTCGGCTACTTGAAAGAGAAGCCGCACGGCGCGCGGCCCTTTCACGAGACCTGAAGGAAGGACTTATGCAGGATCCCGAATCCAAACCGGCCGCCGGTCCCGCTGCGGCCCAGGGCGCGGGCGGTGAGTACAACGGCGAGGTCGTCGCATCCATCTCGTATGTGAAAGGCCGCCGCGACCAGGCCGTGCCCATCGAGCAGATCCATTCCTATGTGGGACAGTCGGAGCGGTTGCTGTGGCTGGGCGTGCGCAATCCCCATCCCGATCTGCTGGCGCGCGTGGGTGAAGAGCTGCGACTGGGGCCGAAGGCGATGGAGGAAATCCTGGAGCCGCACAAGCGCCCGAAGATCATCGATTACGGCAATGTCGTGCTGGTAGTCGCGGTCACGCTCGAGGTGGACGGCGATCGGCCGCTGTTCGGCGAAACGCAGTTGATCATCGGCGACGGCTTTCTGTTCACCATACGGCGCGGCTCCACGGCGCCCTACAGCGCGCTGCGCGAACGGCTGGAAGGCGCACCGGATCTGCTGGCGCGCGGCAGCGACTACGTCGCGTCCGAACTGCTGGATTTCCTTGTGGACCGTTACGTTCAGGCCGTGACGCGGCTGGAAGGCGTGGTGGAAAACGCCGAGCAGAAGCTTTTGATCCGCGGGGCGAAAGATACCGATATCCGGCGGCTGTACCGGCAGCGGCGCGACCTGCTGCGCATACACAACGCCATCGCCCCGATGTCGGAGATCTGCCGGCGCCTGGCGCGCGTTGAGATGACGGCCATCGACGAGCACGCCCGGCCATACTTCGCCGAGGTGGCCGACCGCGTCATGCGGATCGATGAACTGGTGGCCGCGTTGCGCGATGCGCTGGCATTCGCTTTCGAAGCGAGCCTGATGATCGGCCAGTCGCAGCAGAACGATACGACCCGCAGGCTGGCGTCGTGGGCGGCCATCCTGGCCGTGCCGACGGCGGTCGCGGGCATTTATGGAATGAATTTCGAACACATGCCGGAGTTGCACTGGCTGTATGGATATCCGGCGACGCTGGGGGGCATCGCCCTGGCGTGCGGTTTGTTGTATTGGCGGTTTCGGAGAGCAGGGTGGTTGTAAACGGGGTACGCGCCGTGTTGCGGCGCATGGGGGCCTCGCGCGCCGTAATCGCGGCGGTCGCGGCGATGGCCAGCGTGGGTGTGGCGTATTGCTCGTCGCCGCGCGGGCCGGCCGGGGCCGCGCATCCAGGCTACACGCTGGAAGGCCGGATCGTTCGTGTCGCCGACGGCGATACGGTGACCTTGCTGGGAACGAACAACAGGCAATACAAAATACGCCTGGCAAGCATCGATGCCCCCGAAACCGGCCATGGCAAGGACAAGCCCGGACAGCCTTACGCGCAGGCGTCGCGGCGCAATCTGGAAAGCCTGGTGGCCGGCCGTACGCTGACGGCCCACTGCTACGAGCAGGACCGCTACGGCAGGGACGTCTGCGACCTGCCCGCGGAGGGCGGGCAGACCGCCAACCGGCGGCAGGTGGAGGCCGGCTATGCCTGGGCCAATACCGTGCGCCATGGCGAGTATCTGCGCGACGCATCGCTGCCGGCGCTGGAGCGCGCGGCGCGCGAGGGCCGCAAGGGCATCTGGGCGCAGCCGGGTGCCGTGGCGCCCTGGGTGTGGCGCTTCGAATGCTGGAATGAACGCAAATGCGCGGTGGCGGGCCAGGCGGCGCCGTGATCTCGGCCGGACGCGATCACGTCCACGCGGCGGCGTGACGCCTGAGGCGACGGGCATGCCGCGCCGGGCTTGCGGCGCGGCCGGCCTGGGGGATTACCCGCGGTTGGTCGATCGCGGGGGCTCGCCCGGGTTAATCGGTCCTATGTTCGGGTTCAGTTTGCTATCCTTGCCGCGACATAGACTTGCGGGCAGCATCGGGGCAAACATGGGGAGCATCAGGCGGCTTTGGGTCATCGCGGCGCTGTGCGCGGCCGCGCTGGCCGGCTGCGGGCAGGAAAGCCCGATCAATAGCCCTTATCCGTCGGGCGCGGAAAAGGACAACACGCTGTATACGGCCTTTACCCGCAATTCTCCCAAGTACCTGGACCCGGCCAGCTCGTATTCGGTCGATGAAACGCCTTTCACCTACAACGTCTACGAGCCGCTGTACGGCTACGATTACCTCGCCCGTCCGTACAAGCTGATTCCCCGCGCGGCGGCGAGCATCGCGCCACCCACCTATCTGGATGCGCAGGGGCATGTGCTGCCGCAGGATGCGCCGGGCGAGACCATCGCCGAAAGCGTCTACGAAATCCCCATCCGCCCCGGCATCCGTTTCCAGCCGCATCCGGCCTTCGCGCGCAATCCCGACGGCAGCTACGTGTACTACCCGCTGCGGCCGGGGGAACTCGACAATAAGTCGGCGATCCCGGATTTTTCGCAGACCGGCACGCGCGAGCTGACCGCGGACGATTACGTCTATGCCTTCCGGCGCCTGGCCAGCCCCCGGCTGGTATCGCCCATCTATTCGCTGATGGCCGATTACGTGGTGGGCATGAAGGAATACGGCGACCGCCTCAAGGCGCAGGACCAGGCCGCGCGCGCCAAGCTACCTCCGCATGAGCGCGATCTGCCCTGGCTGGACCTGCGGCAGGCCGGCTTCGACGGCGTAACGGCACCTGACCCGCATACGCTGCGCATCCGCATCAAGGGAAAGTATCCGCAGTTCAAATATTGGCTGGCGATGACTTTTACCGCGCCGGTGCCCTGGGAGGCTGAACGCTTCTACAGCCAGCCCGGGATGGCGACGCGCAATCTGTCCTTGAATACCTGGCCGGTGGGGACCGGGCCCTACATGATGGTGGAGTCGCTGCAGAACCGGCGGCATGTGCTGGCGCGCAATCCGAACTTCCATGGCGAGCCCTATCCCTGCGACGGCGAGCCGGCCGACCGCGCCGCCGGCCGGCTGGACGATTGCGGCAAGCCGACGCCCTTCATCGATCGCGTGGTGTTCAGCATCGAAAAGGAATCGACACCGCTCAGCGGCAAGTTCATGCAGGGCTACTACGACATTCCGCAGCTCGAGCGCGGCGAATACGGCGTGGCGATGCTGGTGGCGGCGGGCGATTCCGCCGAGAAGGCGGCGCGCTACCGCGAGCACGGGATCCAGCTGCCGACCACGGTGGAAACGCAGAACTGGTACATGGGCTTCAATTGGAACGATCCTGTCGTCGGCAAGGGGGATACCCCGGAACGGCAGGCGCGCAATCGCAAGCTGCGCCAGGCCATCAGTATCGCCTTCGACTGGGAAGAGTACGTCGCGATCTTCGAGAACAGCCAGGCGGCGGTGGCATACGGTCCCGTCCCGCCCGGCGTGCTGGGATACAAGCCCGCGCCGGAAGGCATCAATCCGGTCGTCTATGACGTGGTGGACGGCAAGCCGGTGCGCAAGTCCATCGAGGTGGCGAAGAAGCTCCTGGCCGAAGCCGGCTATCCGGGCGGCCGCGACGCGGCAACCGGCGAGCCGCTGGTGTTGCACTACGACGCCATGACCGGCATGGGCGCCAACCCGATGTTCGACTGGATGCGCCGCCAGCTCGACAAGCTGCACGTGCAGCTGGATGTGCGCTCCACCGACTACAGCAGGTTCCAGGACAAGATGCGGCGCGGCACGGCCCAGATGTTCTTCTGGGGCTGGAACGCCGATTATCCCGATGCGGAAAATTTCCTTTTTCTGCTGTACGGGCCCAATGCCAAGGTGGCATCGGGCGGGGAGAACGCCTCGAACTACGTGAATCCCGAATTCGACAAGCTGTTCGACCAGATGAAGTTCCTGGACGACGGGCCACAGAAGGCCGCCATCATCGACCGCATGGTCGCCATCGTCCAGCGCGACGCGCCCTGGATGTTCGGCTACTTCCCGATGTCCGCCGGCGCATACCAGCAATGGGTGGGCAACGCCAAGCCGACGCAGATGGTGCGCAACACCCTGCAGTACATGAAGCTGGATACCGCCCTGCGGGTCAGGAAGATAGACGAATGGAACCGGCCGCGGTGGTGGCCGCTGGTGCTGCTGGCGGCGCTGGCCGTGCTGGCGATCTGGCCGTCGTACCGCGCCATGCGCCGGCGTGAAAAGCAGACGGCGTTCGGCGACCGCGCCGGATCGTCGCCCGGGGAGCCCACATGACCGCCTATATCGTCCGCCGCCTGCTGTACGGCGTCCTGATCCTGATCGGCGTGAACCTGTTCACTTTCGTGCTGTTCTTCGCCGTCAATACGCCGGACGACATGGCGCGCCTGTCCATCGGCGGGCAGCGGGTCAGCCAGGACGCGATCGACAAATGGAAGGTCGAGCGCGGCTATGACAAGCCGCTGTTCTACAACGCGGCCGCGGCCGGTACGGGACGCGTCACGGACACCATCTTCTATCAGCGTTCCGTGCCCCTGCTGCGCATGGACTTCGGATCCTCCGACGGCGGCCGCGATATCGGCCGCGAAATCGGCACGCGCATGTGGCCCAGCCTGTCCCTGGCAGTGCCGACCTTCATCCTTGGCTTATGGGCCAGCATCGCGTTCTCGCTGCTGCTGGTGTTCTTCCGCGCGACGCGGCTGGATTTCTGGGGCGTGGTGCTTTGCGTAGTGCTGCTGTCCATATCCGGACTGTTCTACATCATTGCCGGGCAATGGATGTTTTCCAAGGTGTTGAGGCTGGTGCCGTATTCGGGCTTTGCCGGCGGATGGGACGCGATCAAGTTCCTGGCCTTGCCGGTGGCGGTGGCGATGGTATCGCGCCTGGGACCCGAGGCGCGGTTCTACCGCACCCTGTTCCTGGAGGAAATCGGCAAGGACTACGTGCGCACGGCGCGAGCCAAAGGCCTGACCGAAGCCGCCGTGCTGTTCCGCCATGTGCTGCGCAACGCGCTGCTGCCCATTCTTACCGGCACCGTCGCGACGCTGCCGCTGCTGTTCATGGGCAGCCTGATCGCCGAATCGTTCTTCGGCATCCCCGGCCTGGGCAGCTACACCATCGACGCGATCAATGCGCAGGACTTTTCCATCGTGCGCGCGATGGTTTTCCTGGGATCGGCGCTGTATATCGTCGGCCTGATCCTGGCCGATATCTCCTATACGCTGGCCGACCCCCGCGTGCGTTTCGAGTGACCGCCATGCCCTTGATCGTTCTGCTCTGGACCGATGTCGCCCTGTACCTGATCGTGATCGCGGTGTTGGCCTATGGATGGCATGTGCGCCGCACCCCCACGCTGCGCGCGACCTGGCTGCGTGTCGCGCAGGACGGCCCGGCGATGTGCGCGGCGGCGGTGCTGGCGGTATTCGTCGTCATCGGCCTGCTCGATTCGGTGCATTACCGGCCGCGCCTGCCGCCGCTTCCGGGGGCCGCCGCGGATGCGCCGGTTGCCTATGCGCCATCGGCGCGTTCGCTGCTGGACGCGCTGCTGGCCGATACCGTGCTGACCCGGCCGGAGAAGACCTACTCGGCGCCCCTGGCGGCGCGCCAGTTCACGAAGGAAACCATGCTGGTCGACGGCCGACCGGTGCGCGACTTTCCACGCTTGCGGGCCGGCGCCGCCCATCTTGCGGACCCGGACGCCGAAAGACCGGCGGACGTGGCGTGGCGCGCCGCCGCCGGGCTGGCCGGCGGCGCGCTGGTGGCGCTGGCCGCCGGCGCGGTGCTGGGCCTGGGGCTGGCGCGGCGCCGGGCGTCCTGGCGCGCCGCGATGCGCGACCTGCTGCGCGGCGATACGGACATACGCTGGCGGCCCATGTTCATCACGCTGTGCGGGCTGTGCGCAGCGGCCGGCATCCTGGCAGGGCTGGCCACCGGCTACCACCCGCTGGGCACGGACCGCACCGGCAACGATGTGTTCTGGCAGGCCATGAAAAGCGTGCGCACGGCGCTGGTCATCGGCAGCCTGACCACATTGGCCATGCTGCCGCCCGCGCTGGGTTTCGGCATCGCCGCCGGTTACTTCAAAGGCAAGGTCGACGACGCCATCACCTATCTGTACACCACGCTGACGTCCATTCCCGGCGTGCTTTTGGTGGCGGCCTGCGTTCTGATGATGCAGGTGTACATCGATAACAATCCCACGCGCTTTCCGACCTCCGCCGAACGCGCGGACCTGCGCCTGTTCCTGCTGTGCCTTATCCTGGGGCTGACCGGCTGGGCCGGGCTGTGCCGGCTGGTGCGGGCGGAGGTCCTGAAGCTGCGCGAACTCGAATACGTCCAGGCCGCGCGCGCTTTCGGCGTATCGAAGTGGGGCATCATGCGGCGCCATCTGGTGCCCAACGTCATGCATATCGTGCTGATCACCGTCGTGCTGGAGTTTTCCTCCCTGGTGCTGTACGAGGCGGTGCTTTCCTATCTTGGGATAGGCGTGGATCCCAGCATGAATTCCTATGGGTCGATGATCAATTCCGCCCGGCTGGAGATGTCGATGGACCCGATGATCTGGTGGAACCTGGGCACCGCCTTCGTTTTCATGCTGGCGCTGGTACTGTCGGCCAACCTGTTCGCCGATGGCGTGCGCGCCGCCTTCGATCCGCGCGCGCGCAAGTTCAGGGCGCGGCGCGTGCCCGTGCTGGCGCCGCCGCCCACCGGCGGGCTGTTCGCGGTATCGCCCGTGGCGGCGGAAACGAGCGAAGTGACGCGGCAGCGGGGAGACGGGCGATGAGCGTTCCGGCCAACGTGCTGCGCGTGGAGGACCTGCGCGTCGAGATCGCCAGCGAGCGCGGCATCGCCGTCGCCGTCAAGCAACTGGCGCTGGCGATCTCGCGCGGCGAGACCTTCGCGCTGGTGGGCGAGTCCGGCAGCGGCAAGAGCGTCACCGCGCTGGCCTTGCTGCGCCTGCTGCCCGATGCGGGTCGCATCGTCGCCGGCCAGATCGACCTGGCCGGAGAGGACCTGAACCACCTGCCCGAAAGCGCCATGCGGCGCGTGCGCGGCGGGCGCATCGGCATCATTTTCCAGGAGCCGTCCACCAGCCTGAACCCGGTGATGCGGGTGGGCGAGCAGATCGTCGAGACCCTGCGCGCGCACACCGCGCTGCGCGGCGAAGCGGCGCGGGCACGCGCCATCGATTGGCTGCGGCGCGTCGGCATTCCCGAGCCCGAACGGCGCATCGACGACTATCCCATGCAGTTTTCCGGCGGCCAGAAGCAGCGCGTGATGATCGCCATCGCGTTGGCGGCCGAGCCGGCGCTGCTGATCGCCGACGAGCCGACCACCGCCCTGGACGTCACCGTGCAGGCCCAGGTGCTGGAGCTGCTGGGAAGCATCCAGCGCGATATGGGCATGGCCATGCTGCTGATTACCCACGACCTGGCGGTCGTGCGCAATGTGGCGCAGCACGTTGCCTTGATGCGTGCCGGCGAGATCGTCGAATGCGCGCCGGCCGAGCAGTTCTTTACCGCGCCGCGTCACCCATACGCGCGGCAGTTGTTCGACGCTATCCCGGCATTCGAGAAGCGCGGCCGGCCCCTGTCGGGCGGCGCCATGCAGGCGCCGGCGCCAGGCGACTTGGGCACCGATGCCGCGCCGGCGGCGCGGGCGCGCCCCGAGGACGATGCCGGCCCTGCAGCAGCCGGGGCGCCATCGACGGTGGTATTGGCGGTGCGCGACCTGTCCGTTCATTACGCGGTACGCAAGGGCCCCTTGCGCCGCATCCGATCCTGGGTCAAGGCGGTCGACGGGCTCAGCTTCGACCTGCGTGCGGGAGAAACGCTGGCCTTGCTGGGAGAGTCCGGCTGCGGCAAAACCACGACCGGCAAGGCGCTGCTGCGCCTGATCGAGGGCGCCCGCATCGGCGGCCAGGCAATGCTGGATGGCAAGGACCTGATGCAGGCGCGCGGGCGCACGCTGGCGCGCCTGCGCGAACACATCCAGATCGTGTTCCAGGACCCGTTTGCGTCGTTGAATCCGCGCATGCGCGTGGGCGATATCCTGCTGGAAGGCGTGCTGGCGCTGCGGCGCGATCTGTCGCGGCAGATGTGCGGCGATCGCGTCGCCCGCCTGCTGGCTCGGGTGGGCATGCCGGAGGACACCGCCACACGCTACCCGCATGAATTTTCCGGCGGCCAGCGCCAGCGCATCGCGATCGCCCGCGCTCTGGCTGTCGAACCCAGGGTGTTGATCTGCGACGAGCCGACGTCCGCCCTGGACGTGTCCATCCAGGCGCAGATCCTGGACCTGCTGCGCGATCTGCAACGCGAACTGGGCATCGCCTATCTTTTCATCACCCACAACTTCAGCGTGGTCGAGTACCTGGCGGACCGGATCGCGGTGATGCACGGCGGGCGCATCGTGGAGCTGGACGACACGGCGACGGTATTGCGCCAGCCCACGCACGATGTCACGCGCCGCTTGCTGGCAGCGGTGCCGCGCCTGGATTTCGGCACGGACCGCGGACTGCCGGCCGCCGCGCCGGCCTGAACCGGACAGGCTCGGGCGGGCCGGCCAGGGGCGCATCGGTGGCCGGCCGCGTCCCCGCGGTTGGCCTCAGCGCCGGGCGCCGAGCAGGCCTCCCAGCAGTCCTCCCAGCAAGCCGCCCTGCTGCTGGGAGGTGCCGGCCGTGTCGCCGCTGGAAGTGCCGGCAGACGCCAGGAGACCGCCGGACGGCGCGCCACCCGAGGTCCCTGCCGTCGCGCCCGCCGCCGCACCGGCAGAGGTGCCGCCGGCCGTCGCTCCGACGCCGGCACCCGCGGCGACGCCGCCCGCGGGCACGGCACCCCCCGCCACCTGGGTGACTCCGTGTATCAGGCCGCCCAGCAGCCCGCCGGTGTTGCCGCCCTCGTTGCCCGGGTTGCCCGTGACGGAGGCCACCAATCCGGTGACGGGAGCCAACAGGCCGCTCCCGGCGTTACCGGACGGCGTGCCGGCGACGCTGCCCAATACGCCGTTGATCGGCGACAGCAACCCGGCATCCGCGCCACCCGTCAGCGCCGCAACGCCGCCGGTGGCATTGGCCAGCGTGCTTCCGACCGGATTGGCATTGGCGGGCCCGCCATGTACCAATCCACCTGCGCTGGCGACCGCACCGCCCACGCCGTCGAGCAATCCGTTCAGTCCGCCGTTCGGCGTGCCGGATCCGGTAGCGTTATCGAGGCCGGCGATGCTACCGCCCACGTTGCTCAATAGATGGTTCAGCGGCGCGCCGGCCCCCGTGTTGTCTCCCAATGTCTGGGTGACTGCCGTTACCTGGCTGACGACCGGCACCACCGTCGGATCCAGCGCGGCGCCTGTGCCATCCAGCGGCGCGGTCAGCCCGAGGTCCGCCAGGTTGTCCACGCCGGTGCCCGTGTTTCTCAACGCCGGCTGCAGGATGGGCATCGACGGCTTGTCCAGCAGCGCGCCGGTCAAGGTGCCCGTCAATGCGTTCACCGGTTGCAGCAGTCCGCCCGCGCCGCCCTGCGAGGCTGTCAAGGCACGTACGACGCCGGTTGCATCCCCGGCCACCGTGGCCAGCGGCGACTGCAGCGTGGAAGCCGGGTTGAGCAGATCTCCGGTGTCGGCCACCGTCGCGCCAAGCTGGCTGACCGCGCCCCCAAGCCCGGTCGCCAGGTTGGCGGGCGCGTCCGCGCTCGCGACGCGCTGGCCTGTCGCGTCCAGTGCCGAGCCCACCTGATTCAGCAGATTGTCCGTCGGCGCGCCCAGGCCGGTCGTGCCGCCGATTTCCTGCGTCAGCGTCGTGGCGTTGGACACGAGCGGCTGGACGGTGCCGTCCAGTGCCTGGCCGGTGTCCGCGAGGGCCGTATCCGTACCGGCCGGAACCACATCGTTCACGGCGGCCCCTACACCGCCCAGGGTGTTCTGGAGCACGCCGGCGGAAGCGGCCGAACCCCCGCCATCCCCGGTGCCGCCATCGCCGGGATTGCCACCGTTGTTGCCGCCGGAGTCCTGGCCTCCCGGCAGTGTGCCGCCTGCGCCGCCGCCGGCACCGTCGCCTCCGCCGCCGCCGGCTTGCGTGCCGCCGCCGCCCGGCATGTCGGCGGAAGCGGTGTGATCATGATGATGACCGCCGGCACAGGCGGACAACGCCGCGAGCAGCGCGATAGCCGTCGCGGTGCGGCGCAGGGAAGGTGCGAGATGAAAAGCGGCAGGAAACGCGGATCGCATGGTGGACTCCTTGGTCGAGGTCATGGCGGCCTCGCGGGCCGATCCGCGAACCCTTGCGAAAACCATGCCAACGCCATCGCCTCCGCGATACCGCGATGTTCCCCTGGGAAGACGGGTGGCGCGCGCTGCGATGTCGTTACGGCGCAGGTTACGGTGCTACGTAACGCGCGTAACGCACGTACGCGGATAACGTCGCCGCGGATTCAGCTCGCGCCGTCGTAGTAGAACGAATAGTTCGCGTTGAAGCGCCATCCATGTCCGTCGCCGTCGGAGCTGCCCGCGGCGATCGGCTTGGCGACGTTGAAATCGAAGAGGTAATACCGATCGTCCGTGAACCGGGCACCGATCGCCAGCGATGACAGATGCCGGGTGTTATCGGCCTGGAGTCCGGCCGCGTTGTACCAGGCGCGCGCATAGTCAATCAAAAGGTAGGGCTGCACCGCCGATACCAAAGGCATGCCGGTCGTGAAACGCCGGTTCACTTCGGCCGAGGCGCCCAGTCCCTTGTCGCCGCTTTCCTCGCCTTGCGGGTATCCCATGCCATAGCGCCAGCTGCCGAAGGATATCTGTTCCGAGGAGGGCAGCACGTCATCGCTGTATTGGCCGGCAGCTGAAAATGTCAGGCCGAATTGCGCCGGCAAGGCGAAACTCTGCTTGGCATTCAGGTTCCATCGCGTGAAAGCCAGGTCGACATCGGGAACGGCAGAGTAGCCGTAGTTGGAATCGATGTGTTTGTCCGCGCCCAGCGCGTCGATCCCGCGGGACACACTCAGGGCGATATCGGTGCTGCGTACCGGCCCGACGACGATGTAGCGCATTTCCGCCGTGGCGGCGCGTACCCGCGTGTCCTGCTTCAGCCATAGATCCGTGTCCCGCAGGTCGTAGCGATCCTGTGCATTGACGGCATACACGCCAAGCGTGCCGGTCAGCGATTGCCGGTTATCCAGCAGGAAAGGGTAGCTCAGGCCAATGCCGGCGCGGTCCGTCTGGACGGTGCGGTCGAAGCCGAGCCGTTCGACGGCGTCGTCCTCCGGCCTGGCCTTGTAGTGAAAACCGTCTATCTTCAGGCTGAGGCCGTCGGCGCCGATGGGGATGGTGATATCGCCTGCCACGTAGCGTACGTCGTCGGTGTCGATCGGTATGCTGCCCGTCAGCCGAAGCCGTTCACCCAGCGGTGTCAGGCTGTTGGCGCTGGCGGAAAGAAGCGGTTGCATGCCGGTACCCAGGTCCACAACGCCGCCATTCGCGCTCACGCGCTTATGACGGGTATCCAGCACCAGTTCGGTTGCGCCGTCGGCGCTGCGCGGCAGTTCCAGCACAGGCTTGAACGTCACCCCCGGCACCATGCGCATCAGGTTCAGGCTGCGCTCCAGCGTGTGCGCGGTCAAAGGCTTTTCGGCGAGCAACGGTTGCGCCAGGGCGTTCAGCCGCGCCCGCGCACCGTTGCCTGGATCGCCTTCGATGCGAACGCCGGAGACGTAGCCCTCCACCACGGTCACCACCACTCTGCCTTGCGCGAAGGTCTGGTTCTGTACCACCGCAAACGACAAGGGGTAGCCGCGTTCGCGGTATAGCGCCGTGATGCGGTCCGTCCGCTGCACCAATTCGCCGACCGAGATTTCCTTGTTCGCCAGCGGGGCCAGGATCTTTGCCACGTCGTCGAAGGCAATCGCATGCACGCCGCTGACATCGAAATGGCGCGGCACGATGTGCTGCGCCAATCGCGCCTGGATTGCCGACTGCTCCGGCGTGGGTCCTTCCAGACGGCCGGCCGGCGCCGGCGGCCGGGGTTTCTCCAAGGGCGGCAGCGCGTCCACCGGGTTGCCGCGCAACGGTCCATCGGCCCGCGCCGCGGCCGCGAACACGGTCGCCACTATGCCGGCGGCCACGATATGCAGGATGGGTGCACGGCGAGCGGCTTTCATGGTGTTGGTCCTCGTCGCTGGATACAAGGGACGCCTCGTCCGAAGGGATGACGCACGGTGTCGTCAGAGGATGCCCAGTCGGAGCATCGCGATCTGCTTGCCGGATGTATCAAAGCGGCAGAAATCCCTACGGGCAGGGCCGGGACGAGCGGAAAGAAGAGAAAAACCACAGTGACCGGGGTCCGGGACATTTTGAAGTTACGCTTTTGTAATTTCAAAAAAACCTTGTGTGGCGGGGGATTGCTTCCTCTTCCATGAGGTTTTGATTCAAATCCGTCCCCCGAACCTGGGACTTTCCCGGATGCCATCCATTCGGGGGTGGTAAAGACTGATTGCGAGGCGGACATTGCAGCCGCCGGTGGCGTTGGGGCGGCTTCACGGTCCTGGACGCACGCGTATATCAACCGTCGGCCGGGCGCCGGGTGGAGGCAGACCGAGGTGCGCCATGGACCGATCGATCGCGTCGATCGCCGGATCGCGCGTATCCACAATGCAGCTTTGGGGCTGGCCCACCATGGACAACGTCTCGATCCAGCAGCACATCGATCTTCATCGCCTTGCGCGCGGCCACGCCCTGATCGCCGTATCGGAGGCCATGCACGAACTCCTCGACGAGACCCGAGCCTATGCCGATGCCCGCGCCAGCGTGCTGATCGCGGGAGAAACCGGTGTCGGCAAGGAATGCGTGGCGCGGCTGCTGCATGAGAGCGCCCCTTGGGCGCGCGGCCCCTTCGTCGCGGTCAACTGCGGTGCCGTCCCGGAAGGACTGTTCGAGGCGCATTTCTTCGGCCACGCGAAAGGGGCGTTCACGGGGGCCGCCAGCGCCCACAAGGGATACTTCGAACAGGCCGACGGCGGCACGCTGTTCCTGGACGAGATCGGCGACCTTCCGCTCTACCAGCAGGTGAAGCTGCTGCGCGTGCTGGAGCACAAGGTCGTGACGCGTCTGGGCGCAGGGGTCGATACGCCCGTCGATTTTCGGTTGGTGGCCGCGACAAACCAGGACCTGCGTGCGCGAGTGATGCAGGGCGCTTTCCGCCAGGATCTGTACTATCGCCTGGCCGTTATCGAACTGCGCGTACCCAATCTCGAAGAGCGCGGGCCGGCGGAGAAAATCGCCCTTTTCAAGGCATTCATCGATCGCGAACTGCCGGGCCAGGGTAGCCGGGTCCCGGGTTGGCTGGATGATGCGGTGGCGCGCGGCCGTTATCCCGGCAACGTGCGGGAATTGTCGAATCTGGCCGAACGTGTCGCGATCCTGCGGCGCCGGATGGGCGGCTGGGACCGGATACGTATCGAGAAAGTATTCGCCGGCCGCCATTCCCCGAATCCGGCAAACGAGCAAGCCCCCATGGCCCCCTGGCTGACGCCGGCCAGGCGGGCGGAACGCGAGCGGGTGCTGGCGGCGTTGCGTGCCAATGGCTGGCACCGCCAGGGCACTGCAGCCGCGCTGGGGATCAGCCGCAAGGTATTGTGGGAGAAAATGCGCAAATTCGGGTTGAGCGGTGCCGATGAAACCGCCATCGGCCCGGCGGAAACGCTGTAGCATTGCGGATCGTGCGTTTGCACCTCCCCTTCTATGAAAGTATTCGACCTTCAATGCGACGATCAGGGCCACCTATTCGAGGGCTGGTTCGCATCGCATGAAAACTACGACGAGCAGCAGGCGCGCGGCCTGGTTTCCTGTCCCATGTGCGGCACGAACAAGGTGTCCAAGCGCCTGTCCGCTCCGCGCCTGAACGTCTCCCACCTGAAAGCCCCCCAGGCAGCGCCGCAGGCGCCGGGCGCGGAATCCGGGAATCCGTCCATGGACATGGCGCGGCTGCAGGCGAGCATGCTGAAGCAGGTGCGCGACATGGTGCGCAAGGCGGAAAACGTCGGTCCGCGCTTTGCCGAAGAGGCCCGCCGCATCCATGAAGGCGAGGCCGACGAACGTCCGATCCGCGGCACCTCCACGCCGGAGGAGCGCCAGGCGCTGGCCGAGGACGGCATCGATTTCATGGCCTTGCCCGATATCTTCGACGACGACCGGCTGCAGTAGGCGGCCGGTCGGCGGCTCAGGACCCGGCGGTCACGTCCGGCGGCAACAGGTCGTCCGGCAACGCCCCCGGTTTGGGCACGAGCGGGATGGCGCTGCCCTGGTCTGCCGGCAAGAGGTCGTAGCGGGCGGCCACGGCCTGGCGCCCCCCATCTTCGTGCAGGCGCAGGATATTCACGATGTGATCGGTCTCGTGCGGCCCGGGCGCGAGGCGGTAGTGGCCATCGCGGGCCGGCCGAATACGCCAATGCCCACCCATTCTGTCGACGTCGCCGGCAAAGCGGGCACCCGGCACGCCCAGCCTGCGGAATCCGCAGCCATCCCAGTAGCCGATGGCGATACCGTCGTGGAGGGCGCGCTGCGACAGGCGTTGCGCGGCCGCCTGTTCGGCGGCGCGTCCCGCGTCGTCGGCGGCAACAGGGCTTGCGGCACCGTCCGGTGCCGCGTCCGCTTGCGCCTCCCGGTTCTCCCGTCCCCACGGCGTGAGCGCACCGTCCTTGTTGTAGGCGCGAAAGATCGTCGCGTAGTCGTAGCCGAACAGGTCGCAGAAGAGCGTGCGCGACATTTTGCCGGCCCTCCGTCCCAACAGCCCGTCCGCCAGGTTGAAATCCTCGGCTTTCAGTTCGGTCTTGCGTACGAGGGGCGGCAATTGGGCGGCCTGGCGGTCGCTCGGGGTCAGCAACGAGCCAAGGTGGACCCGATGGCCCACATCCGTGAAATTGCCGTTGGGCTTGATGAAGCTGCGCAGCTCGCGTTCCGAGACTTGGAATCTACCGGCGCAGGCGCGCACGTCCTGGTATTTGTCGTAGGCCAGCAGCTGGCTGGCCCCGCGTATGGCGTCGACGGTGACGGCCCGTCGCGGCGATGTATGGTTCGCGGCGGCAAGGCTGGCGCGCCCGGACTCGGCGGGGCGGCGGGCTTTCCGCGCGGCAGCCGCGGAGCCGCGCGGCTTGGCGAGGCCGGTCGTCCCGTCGGCCATGGCGGTCCGCTTGGCGGGGGTGGCGGCCCGCAGCGCGACACCCGCCCGCTTGCCGGCCTGTGCCCGGGGTACCGCGCCGCTGCCCAACTGGAAGGGCGCTGTGGGTGATTGCTGCGTGTCGATCCGCGTCGGGATGACAGGATGGAATGCGCGGATGGGGAACATGGGGCCAACCTCTCTGAAGACTCGTTTTTCGGCGGAATCGCGTCGCCGCCCGCCATCGGCCGCGGGCAGGCGGCGCCATCTGGGTAGACTGGGGAAAGCAGGCGGTTCCGCCGCGCGAGTCGGCGCATGCCCGGGCGCAAAAGAAAAGGCCCTCCTTGCGGAGGGCCCTGCGGCAACCGGACTGCCCGGCATGCCGTGCGATAGCGGCTGTGTCAGCCGTTCACGCGGCTGCGGTATTCGCCGGTGCGGGTGTCGATTTCGATCTTGTCGCCGATCGCGCAGAACAACGGCACGTTGATGTCGTAGCCGGTATTGATCTTGGCGGGCTTGAGCACCTTGCCCGACGTGTCGCCGCGCACGGCCGGTTCGGTATAGGTGATTTCGCGAACCACGCTGGTCGGCAGTTCGACCGAGATGGCACGGCCGTCGTAGAACACGACTTCAACCGGCATGCCTTCTTCGAGGTAGTTGAGCGCGTCGCCCATGCTTTCGGCTTCGATCTCGTACTGGTTGTATTCCTCGTCCATGAAGACGTACATCGGGTCGCCGAAGTAGGAATAGGTGCATTCCTTGCGATCCAGCACGACCACGTCGAACTTTTCGTCGGCCTTGTAGACCGATTCGCTGCCGGCGGCGGTCAGCAGGTTCTTGAACTTCAGCTTGACCACGGCCGCATTGCGGCCCGACTTGTTGTATTCGGCCTTCTGGACCACGAGCGGATCCTTGCCGACCATGACCACGTTGCCGACTCGCAATTCCTGAGCGGTTTTCATCGATTAAAACTCCGGGGAGATTCCTGGTTCTGCCCGGTCCGGCCACGGCGTCGGAACGGGAACAATACGCTTGCGCGGCTGCCCTGGCTCTTGCTCCACGCCGCGTGGCAGCCACGTTGCCATGGCTGAAAATGGAGCTGCCGGGACGATCCTGCTTCGCCGGCACTGCCCAAAAAGCCGCTTCACAAAAGCCGCTTCAAAAGGCCACTGTCAAGGGCCACTTCCAAGGGCCTGCAAAACCCACAATTCTAGCATTTTTGGCGCAGATCTGCGCAAAATCGGATCAGCCGGGTAACCAGATCGGGCGAAGAGGAGAGTACGTCGTCCCAGGCCCGTGCGGTGTCCCCCCAGGCGCTCCAGCAGGGCTCGGCCATGGCTTCGCGCCATGCTTCGGCCAGGACCGAGGGCGCAGCGCCGGTATTCCAGGCATGGAAGAGCTTTCGGGCAGGAACGGGCGGACGGTAGCGATCCAGCCAGGCGTCCAGCTTTAGCAGGTGGACGTCGTCGGCCTGCGGATAGATCTGCCATAGCATGGGACGGCGGGCCCAACCGGCACGCACCACGGAATCCTCGCCGCGCACGAAATTCAGGTCCGCGCACCACAGCACGCGGTCATAGTCGTCCTGCGGCAGGAAAGGGATGCGCGCGATATAGGGTGCCGATCCCGTCGCGGCCCCGGCTTCCAGCCGGGGCGCCACGCCTTCCGGCACCAGCAGCACGAAGGGCGTGGGATCGGTCCGCAGGCCTTCGACCAGCCCCTCGTAGGGGGCATCCGGATAGCAGAACAGGCTGGCCAGGCGCAAGGACCGGGGTCCCGCGCGGCGCTCCGCCGGGGCCAGCCAGCGGGCCACCAGGTGTGCCGGCACGCCGATCTCGCGGAGGAATGTCCTCTGCGCCTGAGGCGACGCCTGGAAGGCATCGCGCCGCGCCGCCAGGTCCGGTTCGCGCAGCAATCCCCCCGTGGCGGGTGTGAAGCCGGGGAAGAAGAAGTACTTCATCAGGCCGTCCGGCTGGGGAGAGGGCAGCCCGTGATGCGACTCGACCCAGGCCTCGGCGCTCAGGTATTCCAGGTTGATCCAGATGGGCGGCCGCTGTCGCATCGCCACGCGGAAGGCCTCGGGCGGGTCGCAGGCGAAGGCTTCGATCACCACGTCGCCCGGCGGTAGCGCGGGCGGATGGGCGGACCATGCGACGACGGTGATACCGGCGATTTCCTGGATTGGCTTGCCAACTTCGCAGCGCGGTTCCATCCTGGCAAATGCCGCGAGGTCGTCGATCCAGAGCCGGACCCGCCATCCGGCGGCCCGGTGCAACTGCCGCGCCAAACGCCAGCACACGCCGACGTCGCCGTAGTTATCGACGCGCCTGCAAAAGATATCGGCATGCATTTCCGATATCGGCATGCGTTGCCCCTAGGGCCTGTAATGCCCGGAAAACGCCCGGTGTCGCCCGGGTGCGGAGCGGCCGGCCAATGCCGTCGTAGGCGTCTCCATGCGAAGCTCCTGGTGGCGCAGGCCGGCGCCTAGTGGAAGCGGGCCGGTGCCGATTCGGCGTCTTCGGGCAGTTCGGCGTGGACCATTTCCCCCAGCGGGTTGGGGAAATACGGGGTGCCGCAATCCTCGCAGTATTCCGCCGGCAGCACGCCGGGAATGCGGCGAACCTCGGTGACGCCAAGCTCCTTGAGCAGGGCGGCGATCTGTTCCACGGGGTCGGGCTTGTCGTCCTCGCCGCCGGCTTCGTCTTCGCGGCCATATAGCGACCACACGCAGCCATAGATGACGTCGTTGCTGTTGCGGGCGGTGAAGGAGACACGGTACTCGTCGATGCGGCCTTCGCCGCAGCCCGCCACCACCGCGCGCAGGCGTGCCGGTTCGAGATTCACGGCGCCTTCCAGCCAGGTGACCGCGGCGCGCAGCGCCAGCGGACGCACACGGCGGTCCGCTTCCCGGTTGCTGATGTAGTAGGCGTCGGGCAGCAGGCATTCGAAGCTGCAGCCGGGCAGCAGGCTGGCCAGCGTGGGTTGGGCTTGTTCCACCCACCGCGCCAGGCACGCTTCGCGCGAGGCGTCGGCATCCCCGGGGCTTTCCTGCCAGCGAAAGATCGCCGCGCCGCGCGGCACGGCGACCGCGCCGACCAGATAACGCGTATCGGCCAGCATATTGGCCATTTCCGCTTCTTCCGCGATCGCCGGCTTCATGGTTTCCGCGCCCAGCGCCTGGGAGCCCAGGCGCTGCAGCCAGTGCCAGGTTTCGGAAAACGTACGGGGCATCTGATCGATACTGACCAGATGCGGCATCAGCGACAGACGCACATCCTTGGCCAGCACGTGTCCATGCAGTTGCGCCATCAGCGCCTGCAAGGCGGCGGGTGAGACGGGGCCCGTGGGAATGGTATAGCGCGTCCACGCCACCATGGGCGCGACGATCAGCAGCACGTCGTAGCTGACGCCGTTCTTGTCGATGACGGTCGATTCGGTCAGCGTTTCGGCCTGTTCGATCAGCACCTCGTAGGCGCCCGGATGGGTCTGGGACAGATGATCCAGCGCCGATTCCAGCGGCGCGTCGTTGCCGGCGCGCAGCAGTTTCGGTATGGCGGCGCGCAGCTGCTCTTCCCAGAACAGGTCTTCCACGCGGCTGCCTGAGCTGTCCAGCGCAAGCGCCAGGGCGGCCAGGCGCGAGGCGTCGCGAGTCAGACGTGAGGATGTATGGCTGCGGGTGCGGGGCATGGCAATGAATGGCTGGGCCGGGGAAAGGGGAACCATATAGTGTACTGCTACGGCCGGGCGCGGGTCTGTCTGCGGCGAGGCAGCATGACGGCGTTACGATAAAGCCATCTCTTTACAGGAGCCGCCGATGCGCTGGCCCGTTCTCTTCGTTTCCCACGGGTCGCCCATGCTGGCGCTCGATCCCGGTCGCGCGGGCGCGGCCCTTGCCGCCTGGTCGCGGGGGCGCGAGCGCCCCACTGCCATTCTCGCCATTTCACCGCACTGGTATCGGAAGGGCGCGGCGGTTGCGACGCGCGCGGTGCAGGAGGCATGGCATGATTTCGGCGGCTTTCCGGATGAGCTGTATCGGCTGGATTATGGGCCTCCCGGTTCGCCGGGGATGGCGGCCAAGGTCCGGTCGCTGTTGGCCGACAGCGGTATCGCGGTCGATGCCGACCCGGAGCGCCCGCTGGATCATGGCGTGTGGGTGCCGCTGCGCTACCTGTATCCGGATGCCGATATTCCGGTCGTCGCGCTGGCACTGGATGCGACGCGCGATGCGGCGGGCCAGTACCTACTGGGCCAGGCGCTCAAGCCCCTGCGCGACGAAGGCGTGCTGATCCTGGCATCCGGCTCCCTGACCCATAACCTGCGCCACGTACAACGCCGGCATGACGCGCCCGCGCTGCCCTATGTACGCCCTTTCCAGCAGTGGTTCGCCGACCGGCTGGCCGCCGGCGATACGGCGGCCTTGCTGGATTGGCGTGCGCGCGCGCCGGAGGCCGGGCAGGCGCATCCGCACGACGACCACCTCATGCCCCTGTTCGTCGGATGGGGTGCCGGGGAGGGCGCCGCCATGCGACTGGTGGATGAAGTCGCCTACGGCGCCCTGGCCATGGACGCTTACCAGTTCGGCTAAGGTCCCGGCCGGTCTCTGCTGGCCTTGGGGTCGATCCCGGCGGCGCCGGACGGCTGTGTCCAGCGCCGGGCAAACACAGGCCGGAAGAGCGGGCAGGCCGTCGGCCTTGATGCATTGCGCCGGGCTTCGGGTCGCCGGTCCAGGCATGTCATCGTACATCTGTGGTACGCCCCCCGCGCCGCACGCAGCCAGGGCACGCAGGTATGGCGCTCGGAAACCCTCTCACGTCCCCGGATGTTGCATTTGACGTCGATCTGAATTCTCGGCAGAATCTGCCGAACTTATATGATGTCCTATAACAGAAGCAGATCGAGGAGACAAACCCATGCCCCTATCCCGCCGCTCATTCCTGACCGCCGCCGGCGCGGCCGCGCTGTACGGCACCGCGCCGGTTGTCCGCGCGCAGCAGAACTGGCCCGAACGCAACGTCCGCCTCCTGGTGCCCTATCCCGCGGGAGGCTCCTCCGACATCATCGCGCGCGCGATCAGCCAGCCTCTGTCTGAAACCCTCAAGCAGACCGTCATCGTCGATAACCGCCCGGGCGCCAATGGCAACCTGGGGGCCGCCATCGTGGCGCAGTCGGGCGAAGACCGGCACACCTTGCTGCTATGCGATGTCGGCGCGCTGATGATCAGCCCGTCGGTCTATACCAAGCTCAGCTTCGATCCCAACAAGGATCTGCGCGGCGTGAGCATGCTGGCCTATTCGCCGCATATCCTCGCGGTGCACCCGTCGGTGCCCGTGAACACGCTGCCGGAACTCGTGGCCCTGTCCAAGCGCGAACGCCTGAACTTCGCCGTCACCGCGATGGGCAGCGCGCCGCACGTCGCCGGCGTGGCGGTGGAACAGGCTACCCACGCCCGATGGCAGTATGTGCCCTACAAGGGCGGTTCCCAGGCCATCACGGATACCATCGGCGGCCAGACCCAGATCATCATGAACGGCATGCTTGCCACACTGCCGCATGTGCAGAGCGGCAAGCTGAAGGCGATCGCCGTGTCCAGCCGCAACCGCATGCCGCAATTGCCGAATGTCGCCACCATCGCGGAACAGGGCGTTGCCGGTTTCGAGTCCGGTACCTGGCAAGGGCTGGTGGCGCCGGCCTCCATGCCGCCGGAAGTCCTGGCCAGGCTCAGCAAGGACCTGGCCGGCATCCTGAACGCGCCGGCATTGAAGACCAAGCTGGCGGAGCAGGGCGCCGACGTCGTGACCATGACCCCCGCCGAAATGGACAAATGGCTGTCCGCCGAACGCCAGCGGTGGGCGGTCGTGGTGCAGAAGGCCGATATCCGGCTGGATTGAGCGCGGGCTGCCTGGCCTGATTGGCGCCGGCTGCATGGCAAGATCGCCGCGCCGTAAAAAAAGGACCGGGCCTCGCGAGCCCGGTCCCTTGTTGCTCCCGCCAGCGCCGTACCGGCCGGCAGCGGGGCTGCGCCCGCCCTCAGGCGGCCAGCAACTGGCGCAATACGAAAGGCAGGATGCCGCCGTGCTTGTAGTAATCGACTTCGATCGGCGTGTCGATGCGCAACAGCACCTGTACCGCCTGCGTCGAGCCGTCCTTGCGATGGATCGTCAGCGTCACATCCTGCTGGGGCTTGATGCCGTTTTCCAGGCCCGACACGTCGAACGTTTCCTCGCCGGTGATGTTCAGCGACTGGGCGCTGTCATCGCCCTTGAACTGCAGAGGCAGCACGCCCATGCCGACGAGGTTGCTGCGGTGGATTCGCTCGAAGCTGCGAGCCACCACGGCTTTCACGCCCAGCAGCTGGGTGCCCTTGGCCGCCCAGTCGCGCGACGATCCCGTGCCGTATTCCTCGCCGCCGAAGACCACCGTGGGCACGCCGGCATCGATGTACTTCATGGCCGCGTCGTAGATGGGCATCTGCTCGCCGGACGGCTGGTACAGGGTTTCGCCGCCTTCGAAGCGACTGCCATCCGCGCGCGGCGGGATCATCAAATTCTTGATGCGCACGTTGGCGAAGGTGCCGCGCATCATGATTTCGTGATTACCGCGGCGTGAGCCGTAGCTGTTGAAGTCCGCCTTCATCACGCCGTGCTCCTTCAGCCATTTGCCGGCGGGCGAGCTTTCCTTGATCGAGCCTGCCGGCGAAATATGATCGGTTGTCACCGAGTCGCCGAAGATGCCGAGGGCACGCGCCCCCTTGACCGTCGGCATGGCCGCGGGCTTCATCGCGAAGTCCTTGAAGAAAGGCGGTTCCGCAATGTAGGTGGACGTGGGCCAGTTGTAGACTTCGCCGCTGACGCCCTTGATGTTTTCCCACAGCTTGCCGGGATTGGCGCGTACGTCGCTGTAGTTCTCGCGGAACGCGGTGGGGTCCAGTGCGAACTTCAACAGGTCGCGCACTTCCTCGGTGGACGGCCAGATGTCGCCCAGCCAGACGTCGCCGTTCTTGCCCTTGCCGACCGGTTCGGTCATCAGGTCGCGCAGCATCGTTCCTGCCAGCGCATAGGCCACGACTAGCGGCGGCGATGCCAGGAAGTTGGCCTTGATATTCGGATGGATGCGAGCCTCGAAGTTCCGGTTGCCCGACAGCACTGCGGCGCATACCAGGTCGTTGGCGTTGATCGCTTCGTTCAGGTCGGCCGCCAGGTCGCCGGCGTTGCCGATGCAGGTCGTGCAACCGTAGGCGGCGACGTTGAAGCCGAGTTTTTCCAGATAGGGCAGCAGGCCGGTCTTGGTGAGGTATTCCGTGACCACGCGCGATCCCGGTGCCAGCGACGTCTTGATGTGCGACGGTACCTTCAGGCCGGCTTCGACCGCCTTCTTGGCCAGCAGCCCGGCCGCCAGCATGACGCTGGGATTGGACGTGTTGGTGCACGACGTAATGGCGGCGATCAGGATGTCGCCGTTCTTGACCTTGGTGCCGGCGCTGGTGGTAAACACCTGGTCCAGCTTTTCCGCCGGCTGGTTGAAGCCGTTCTCGGCGACCGGCTTGGAGAACAGCGAGACGAACGTGTTCTTCACATTGCCGATCTCGATACGGTCCTGCGGGCGCTTGGGACCGGCCAGCGAGGGCGCCACGGTGCCGAGATCCAGCGTCAGCAGCTTGCTGTAGGTGATGTCCTTGGCCTTGGGCACGCCGAACATCTTCTGGGCCTTGAAGTAGGCTTCGAAGGCGGCGATTTCCTGTTCGGTGCGGCCGGTACCCTTGAAGTACTCGATGGTGCGTTCGTCCACCGGGAAGAAGCCCATGGTGGCGCCGTATTCGGGCGCCATGTTGCCGATGGTGGCGCGGTCGGTTACCGACAGGCTGGCCGTGCCCTCGCCGCAAAACTCGACGAACTTGCCGACCACCTTCTCGCGGCGCAGCATTTCGGTGATGGTCAGGACCAGATCGGTGGCGGTGACGCCGCCGCGCAACTGGCCTTTCAGTTCGACACCGACCACGTCGGGCGTGAGGAAATACACCGGTTGGCCCAGCATGCCCGCTTCGGCTTCGATACCGCCCACGCCCCAGCCCACCACGCCGATGCCATTGATCATGGTCGTGTGGCTGTCGGTACCGACCAGCGAATCCGGGTAGTACACGTTATTGGCCTTGTCCAGGTGCACGCCGCGCGCCAGGTATTCGAGGTTGACCTGGTGCACGATGCCGAAGCCCGGCGGTACGACGCGGAAGGTATCGAATGCGTCCATGCCCCATTTCATGAACTGGTAGCGCTCCTGGTTGCGCTTGAATTCCAGCTTCATGTTCAGGTCCAGAGCCTGTTTTGTGCCGAAGTAGTCGATCATGACGGAGTGGTCGACCACCAGGTCCACCGGCACCAGAGGTTCGATGCGCTTCGGGTCCGCGCCCATCGCCTGGGCCACCGAACGCATGGCGCCGATGTCGGCCAGCAGCGGGACACCCGTGAAGTCCTGCAGCACCACGCGCGCCACGACGAAGGGGATTTCCTCTTCGCGCCGGGCATTGGCTTGCCAGCTCGCCAACTGCCTGACGTGCTCTTCGGTCACTTTCTGGCCGTCACAATTGCGCAGCACCGACTCCAGGACGATACGCAGCGACATGGGCAGTCGCTGCACGTCCACGCCCAGCGCCTTGCCCAAAGCCGGCAGCGAGTAGTACTGACAGGTCTGGTTGCCGATCTTGAATGTCTTGAGGGTGTCGAACACGTTGTGCGGCATGATGAACTCCAGTGTGGTGGACCGCGAAAAAGCAGCCATTTTCATGCGTTTCCCCGCGCTTGTCATGTATGGCGGCGGGGCGAGTGGATCCGTATGTCTTATATCTTATGTCTTATATAAGACATTGCCAACCTGAAAAAGTTGCGGCCGTTTCTGCAAGGGGCGTGCCGCATGCTCTTCCAGGCAAATCGATAGCATAGCCAAAACCCGGGGCGGATCGTGAAACATGTGGCCGGACCGGCGCACTGTTTCAAGCCTTGCCGTCGCGCCACAGTCGAATAAGCGTCTGCGGCGCGCCTGCTTCGGGAACGCTGAAACGCAGGGGCTGCTCGTCGCCATCGCGCCGGATCTCGATGGTGAAATAACGCTGGTCGCCGGCGCCGCACCGGTCGTCGGCCATGGCCGCTGCCTGCACAAGGACTTCCCAAAGCCGACCGCGTTCGTCCTGCGGGCATTCGCGCGGAGAAATCATCCGCGGCCGCGCCAGCGCCGGGATGGCCGCCACGCCACCCTGGCGCCGGACCTGCACGGTCGCTACCGTATCCCAGGGAGGCAGGGGCTTCATGACAGTACACCCACGTCATGCCACGCCTGCCGGACGGCCGTTTGGGCGCCAGCTTTCCCGGCGTGCTTCAGCGTGAGCGAGGCGAAAGCGGCGAAATCCCCGTCCCGGGCCAGGGTACGGTCGCACAGGGCGTCGTACCAGATGCGCCCGGCCTGTTCCCAGGCGTGGCCGCCGAATGCGCTGGCGGCCAGGTAGAAGGCCCGGTTGGGTATCCCTGAATTCAAGTGGACGCCGCCGTTGTCTTCCTCGGTGTGGATGAAGTCGCGCATATGGGCCGGCTGCGGATCGCGGCCGAGCAAAGGGTCGTCATAGGCCGTGCCCGGAGCGCGCATGGACCGCAGACCCCTCGCGCGGACGGCGTCGGTAAACAGGCCTGCCCCGATCAGCCAGTCTGCCTGGTCGGCGGAATGTCCCAGTCGATACTGTTTTACCAATACGCCAAAAACATCGGAGATGGACTCGTTCAGGGCGCCCGCCTGGCCCCGGTAGACCAGGGCGGCCTCGTGGTCGATCACGCCATGCGATAGTTCGTGCCCGACGACGTCCATGGCGATGGTGAAACGGTTGAAGACTTCGCCGTCCCCGTCGCCGAATACCATCTGGGCGCCGTTCCAGAACGCGTTATCGTAGTGCTGGCCGTAGTGCACCGTGCCGACCAGCGCCATGCCTTTGCCATCGATGGAGTCGCGGCCGTAGACCTCGGCGAACAGCGTGTGCGTCGCGCCCAGGTAATCGTAGGCTTCGTCGGTGGCGGGGTCGCCGGTGGCGGCCTGGCCTTCGGCGCGCACCGGCCTGCCAGGCAATGCGGTGCCGCCCTCGGCCGTGTGGACACGGCGTGCGGCGCCGTCGGCCGCCCGTGCCGCCGGCATGCGGGCGAGCGCCTGCGCGGCGCCGCGCTGCGAACCGTCGTCGCCGATCAGGGTCAGCGTGGTCGTGGCGCATGCCCGGACATGAGGGCTGCCCTGCCGGGCAAGCCGGTTCAGCAGGTAAGGAGGCACGACGGCGTGCCGGGACATGCGGAAGCGGGGTGGGCGCATGGAGTGGTCCTCACGAACCGCTCCAGCATAATGCGCCACGTCGCGCGGGGCGAGCCTCGTTGCGCGCTGTTTCGCTCAGGCGGCCTTGCGTCGCCGCAGCAGGGCCTGGAGTTCGCCGACGATGCCGCGACGGAACGCCATCACGCAGATCACGAAGATCAGGCCGATGACGATGGTCACCGATTCCCCCAATTGGCGGAACCAATCGATACCGGTCGCGCTGGTCAGCGCCTGACCGAGATCGCCTACCTTGTTTTCCAAAAGGACAACGATCAGGGCACCCAGGACAGGGCCGAGGAAAGTGCCCATGCCGCCGATCAGGGTCATCAGGATGACCAGGCCCGACATCTGCCAGGTCGCGTCAGATAGGGTGGCCGACACGAACACCAAAGTCTTGGCCGAACCGGCCAGGCCCGCGATCGCTGCCGACAGGACGAAGGCCAGCAGCTTGAAGCGTTCGACGTCGTATCCCAGGGAAATCGCGCGAGGCTCGTTCTCGCGCAGCGCCTTGAGCACTTGTCCGAACGGCGAGTTGACGGTGCGCCAGACGATGGCAAAGCCGAACAGGAACAACGCCAGGACCAGGTAGTACAGGGTCAGGTCGCTGCTCAGGTCTATCATGCCGAACAGGCGCCCGCGCGGCACCCGCTGCAAGCCGTCCTCGCCGCCGGTGAAGCGGGCCTGCAGGAAGAAAAAATAGACCATCTGGGCCATGGCCAGCGTAATCATGGCGAAATAGATGCCGCTGCGGCGGATGGCCAGGCCCCCCACCACCAGGCCCAGCAGCGCAGCCACGCCCACGCCGAAGATCAGGCCGATTTCTGGCGTGACGCCCCAGGCCTTCAGGGCATAACCGGTGGCGTAGGCGGCGCTGCCCAAAAAGGCCGCGTGGCCGAACGACAGCAGGCCGGTAAAGCCCAGCAGCAGATTGAAGGCGCAGGCGAACAGTGCATAGCACATGACCTTCATGGCGAAGATCGGGTACACGCCCAGGAATGGCAGCAGCGCGGCCGCGACGGCAAGGACCAAATAGCCGGCAATGTGTCGATTCATTTTTCCTTCCCGAACAGCCCCGCGGGACGCAGCAGCAGCACGATGGCCATGATGACGAAGACGACCGTGTTGGACGCTTCGGGCCAGAACACCTTGGTCAGGCCCTCGATCACCCCCAGCCCCAGGCCTGTGACGATCGCGCCCATGATGGAGCCCATGCCGCCTATCACCACGACGGCAAATACCACGATGATCAGGTTGGAGCCCATCAGGGGCGAGACCTGAAGCACCGGCGCGGCCAGCACGCCGGCAAAGGCGGCCAGGGCGACGCCGAAACCGTAGGTCAGCATGATCATGCGCGGCACGTTCACGCCGAAAGCTTCCACCAGCCTGGGGTTCTCGGTGGCGGCGCGCAGCAGCGCGCCCAGCGGCGTGCGCTCGATGACGAACCAGGTGCCGAAGCAGACGATCAGCGAGGCCACCACGACCCAGCCGCGGTAGTTCGGCAGAATCATGAAGCCCAGGTTGGTGGCGCCGCGCAGCACGTCCGGCGTCGGGAAGGGCTGGCCGGACACGCCGTAGAAGCTGCGGAACAGCCCCTCGATCAGCAGCGTCAGGCCGAAGGTCAGCAGCAGGCCGTACAAATGGTCCAGCCGATAGAGGTGACGCAGCAGCAGGCGTTCGATGACGATGCCGAACACGCCCACCACCAGCGGCGACACAATCAGCATGACCCAGTAATTCAGGCCCAGATAGGCCACGCCCATCCAGGCGACGAAGGCGCCCATCATGTACAGGGCGCCGTGGGCGAAGTTGATGACGTTGAGCAGGCCGAATATCACCGCCAGGCCGAGTGACAGCATGGCGTAGAAGGAACCGTTCACCAGGCCCAGCAGCAATTGCCCGAGCAGGGCCTGCATGGGGATGCCGAAAAAATTCATGGTTTTTTGGAAGTCCTGCGCCGGTTATGCATGGGCGAGCGAAGGCAGGCGAGCGCGCGGCGCCGGCCATGCCGGCCGGCGCCGCGCCGCGATGCCCGGCTTATTTCTTGACCAGCTTGCAGGTCGATTCGGACAGCTTGGTATATACCTGGTCCCCTGGCAGCGTGGCCACCACCTTGTAGTAGTCCCAGGGGCCCTTGGATTCCTTGGGCGTCTTGACCTGCATCAGATACATGTCGTGGATCATGCGGCCATCCTCGCGGACATAGCCGCCCTGGGCGAACATGTCGTTGACCTTGTTCGACTTCATCCACTTCATGACCGTATCGGCGTCATCGGTGCCGGTGGCCTTGACGGCGTTCAGGTAGAACGAGACCGAGGAATAGTCCCCCGCCTGCAGCATGGAAGGCTTGCGGCCGACCTTGGCTTCGAACTTCTTGCTCCAGGCACGCGACGCGTCGTTCTGGTCCCAGTACCAGCCGTCCGTCAGGTACATGCCCTGGGTGGCCTGCAGGCCCAGCGAATGGATGTCGTTGATGAACACCAGCAGGCCGGCCAGCTTCATCGTCTGCGTGATGCCGAATTCGTTCGCCGCCTTGACCGAATTGATCGTGTCGCCGCCCGCGTTGGCCAGCCCCAGGATCTGCGCCTTGGACGCCTGCGCCTGCAGCAGGAAGGACGAGAAGTCCGAAGCGCCCAGCGGCGCGCGCACCTGGCCCTTGACTTCGCCGCCGGCGGCTTTCACCACGTTCGCGGTGTCGCGTTCCAGCGCGTGGCCGAACGCGTAGTCGGCCGTCAGGAAGAACCAGCTCTTGCCGCCGTCCTTCACGACCGCCGAGCCCGTGCCGCGCGCCAGCGCCACGGTGTCGTAGGCGTAGTGCACCGTATAGGGCGTGCATTGGGAGTTGGTCAGGTCCGATGCGCCGGCCCCGATCGCGATGAAGGGCTTTTTCTTTTCCGCGGCCACGGCGGCCATGGCCAGGCTGGTGGCGGAATTCGTCCCGCCGATCAGTACGTCCACGTGTTCCTGGTCGAACCATTCGCGCGCGCGCGAGGACGCTACGTCGGCCTTGTTCTGGTGGTCGGCGTACAGCAGCTCGATCTTCTTGCCGTTGATGTTGCCGCCGGCATCTTCGATCGCCATGCGGATGGCTTCCACGCCGGCCTTGCCGTCGATGTCGGAATACACGCCCGACATATCGGTGATGAAGCCGATGCGGATGACATCGTTCGAGATGCCTTGCGCCTGGACGGCAGGCGCCACGGCGATGCCCAGGCCGGCAAGCGCCAATGCGGCGGTAAGGGAACGCAGCTTCATTTTGACTCCTCTCCCTCTTGTAGGGGGTTGCCGGTTATCCGGCGGTTGGCAGATTCAAACGCCCAACAGGTCGTTGAGCGCTTCCTGTTTTTCATGCAATTGTGATGCATCGAAGTGTTCGACGATCTGGCCATGTTCCATGACGTAGAAGCGGTCGGCCAGAGGTGCGGCGAAGTGGAAGTTCTGCTCCACCATCACGATGGTGTAGCCGCGTTGTTTCAGCGCCGTGATCATGCGTCCCAGCGCCTGCACGATAACCGGGGCGAGGCCTTCGGATATCTCGTCCAAAAGGAGCAGGCTGGCGCCGGTGCGCAGAATGCGCGCGACGGCCAGCATTTGCTGTTCGCCGCCGGACAACCGGGTGCCGGGCGACTGGCGGCGCTCGTGCAGGTTGGGAAACATGTCGTAGATCTCGGCCAGCGACATGCCGCCGCCCAGCGCGCCGCCGATCGCCGGCGGCAGCAGCAGGTTTTCTTCGCACGACAGGCTGGCGAAGATGCCGCGTTCTTCGGGGCAGTAGCCAACGCCAAGATGGGCGATGCGAAATGTCGGCAGGCCGATGGATTCGGTGCCATTGATCCGTACCGAGCCGCGGCGATGACCCGTCAGGCCCAGGATGGCGCGCAGCGTGGTGGTACGGCCGGCGCCGTTGCGCCCCAGCAGCGTGACGACTTCGCCCTGGCCGACGCGCATATTCACCCCGTGAAGAATATGCGATTCGCCGTACCAGGCGTGCAGATCGGAGATTTCCAGTGCCGGCGCTGTCATGCGTGCGCTCCTTGCAATTCACCCGCGGTGGTCCCCATGTACGCCTGCATGACGTCCGGATTGCGCGATACTTCGGCATAGCTGCCCTCCGCCAGGACGGCGCCGCGCGCCAGGACGGTAATGCGGTCGGCTATGGACGAGACCACGTTCATGTTGTGTTCGACCATCAAAATGGTGCGGCCGGCGCTTACCCGCTTGATCAGCCGGGTGACGCGATCGACGTCTTCATGTCCCATGCCTTGGGTGGGTTCATCCAGCAGCATCAGTTCCGGCTCCATGGCCAGCGTGGTCGCGATCTCCAGCGCCCGCTTGCGGCCATAGGGCAGGTTCACGGTCATTTCATCCGCGAAATCTCCCAGGTCGACTTCGTCCAGCAGCGCGCGAGCAGCGGGGTTCAACGCGTCCAGTCGCTTTTCGCTGCGCCAGAAATGGTAGGACAGCCCTGTCTTGCGCTGCAGTCCGATACGCACGTTTTCCAGCACCGTCAGGTGCGGAAAGACGGCGGAAATCTGGAACGACCGGATGATGCCGCGCCGGGCGATCTGGGCCGGCCTGTCGCGCGTGATGTCCGCGCCGTTGAACAGGATGCGTCCGGCGCTGGGCGCCAGGAATTTCGTCAAAAGATTGAAGCATGTGGTTTTGCCCGCTCCATTGGGCCCGATCAGGGCATGGATATGTCCACGCCTGACGCGCAGGTCGACCCCCTTTACCGCGATAAAGCCGCGGAATTCCTTGGTCAATCCCTGGGTCTCCAGAATGGTGTCTTCCATACTCCACCATTGTTCATTGTGCGTAATTGTTGCGGCGAGTATGCGGACGGCGAACGCAAAATACTATGCGGGTTTTACATAGGTTTTTTCTAAGGAATACGGGGACTTGACAGCCGTGTGACGAGCATCGGCATCACGCCGGCTTTGCGGGCGTTTTATGCCGGTATTCGCACAGGTCCGCGATACCGCATTGCGGGCATTTCGGGGTGCGGGCCACGCAGACATAGCGGCCGTGCAGGATAAGCCAGTGATGCGCGTCCTGCAGGTATTCCCTGGGGACGAGGCGGACCAGTTTCAATTCGACTTCCAGGACGTTTTTCCCCGGTGCCAGCCCGGTGCGGTTGGCGACGCGGAAGATGTGCGTGTCCACCGCCATCGTGGCCTCGCCGAAGGCGGTGTTCAGCACCACGTTGGCGGTCTTGCGGCCGACGCCGGGCAGGGCTTCGAGCGCTTCGCGGCTGCGCGGTACCTCGCCGCCGTGCTGCTCCAGGATAAGCCGCGCGGTGGCGACGGCGTTCTTCGCCTTGGTGCGGTACAGGCCGATGGTCTTGATGTATTCGGCCAGTCCGACTTCGCCCAGGTCGACGAGCCCTTGCGGGGTGCCGTGGTGGGGGAAAAACTTGCGCGTGGCGATGTTCACCGATTTGTCGGTCGCCTGCGCGGACAGCAGCACGGCGATCAACAGCTGGAATGGCGTCGCGTATTCGAGTTCGGTGGTCGGCGTCGGATTGGCGGCTTGCAGTCGGGCAAAGATTTCCCGGCGTTTGGCGGCATTCATCGGTGCGCTGTTTCCTTCTGGTATGGTCGTCGGCGCCCGGCCTGGCGGCCTGGCTTCTTCACGCCTTGTGTCGGCGCGGTCACGAAGCCGGCCGGCCGCGGCGCGCGCGGGCGCGCGCCAGGGCGTTTTCGATGGCCGCGCGTTTGCGGATGTCCGCGTTCCCGGGCGGGGCATCGGCAGCCGGCCCGGTCGCATGCCTGGCGGACGCCGCCAAAGGGGCGGCGGCGCGCCGGGCGCCGGCACCCGCACCGGCGTCGGCATCGGCGATCTCCCGCAGCCGTCGGGCGCGGCGTTCATGCCGATCGCGTGCCCGGCGGGCATCGTCCGCGGTCCAATCCCGGTTCGCCGGAACCATCGCGATGCAATCGACCGGACAGGGTGTGACGCACAGATCGCAGCCGGTGCACAGGTCATCCAGCACGGTATGCATGAGCTTGGCGGCGCCCACGATGGCGTCCACCGGACAGGCATCGATGCACAGCGTGCAGCCGATGCAATGGGCTTCGTCGATCACTGCCACCATGAGCGGACCGGGGCTTCCGCGCGACAGGTCCAGCGCGGGAGGCGGCCTGTCCAACAGGGAAGCCAGCGCCCGCACGCCGTCCTCGCCGCCGGGCGGGCAGCGGTTGATATCGGCTTCACCGCTCGCAATCGCGTCGGCGTAGGGACGGCAGCCGTCGTAACCGCATTTGGTGCATTGAGTCTGGGGTAGCAGGCCGTCGATGCGGTCGGCGAGAGTCGGAGTGGACATAAAAAAACCGGGGCCACGAGGCCCCGTTTCGGAATGATGGGCAGCCGGTGCCGCCGTGGTGCCTTCAGGCGTACTGGCGTATGAACTCGGCGATTTTAGGACAGATGATTTCGCGCCAGCGGCGTCCGGAGAAAATCCCGTAATGGCCGCAATTCTGTGCCGTGTAGTGCGTCTTGCGATCGGCGGGAATGCCGCTGCACAGGTCCAGTGCCGCGCGCGTCTGGCCCAGGCCCGAAATATCGTCCAGTTCGCCTTCCACGGTCATCAGGGCGACGTGCTTGATATCCGCGGGCTTGACCCGTTGGCCGTCCACTTCCCAGGTGCCTTTGGGCAGCTGGTATTCCTGGAACACCATCTTGATCGTGTCCAGGTAGAACTCGGCCGCCATGTCCAGGACGGCGTTGTATTCGTCATAGAAGCGGCGGTGCGCTTCCGCGTCGCTGTCGTCGCCCCGGACCAGGTCCTGGTAGAAATCGTAGTGCGATTTCAGGTGGCGGTCCGGGTTCATGGCGACGAAACCCGCATGTTGCAGGAAGCCCGGGTAGACCGGCCGGTTCACGCCGGGATAACGGCCCGGCACGCGATGGATCAGCTGGTTTTCAAACCACGAGTAGGGCTTGGTGGTCGCGAGGTTGTTGACCTGCGTGGGGCTCTTGCGCGGGTCGATGGGGCCGCCCATCATGACCATCGTGCGCGGCTGGCACGGGTCGTTGCTGGACGCCATCAGGGAAATCGCAGCCAGCACCGGTACGGTCGGCTGGCACACCGAAATCACGTGGGTATCCGCGCCCAGGAAGCGCAGGAAATCCTGCACGTAGCGCACATAATCGTTCAGGTGGAAGGGGCCTTCCGAGAGCGGCACCATGCGCGC
Source organism: Bordetella sp. (assembly GCF_057362025.1). NCBI lineage: Bacteria > Pseudomonadati > Pseudomonadota > Betaproteobacteria > Burkholderiales > Alcaligenaceae > Bordetella > Bordetella sp. The sequence continues at coordinate 49,050 of NZ_JBMQQZ010000094.1, forward strand.
ATCGACCCAATCGGTAACGTACACATCGTGGCGCGGCAGCAGGGCGCGTACGGTATCGCGCAGCAGTGTGGCGTGGTGGCCCGACAGCGGCGCGACCAGCAATACCTGGGGATCCTTGCGCCGGGCCGGTCCCTGGCGTTCGAAATGGATCAGGCGGCAGAAGGGTTTGTCCACCGCGATTTTCTCAACTACCTTGACCTTCTTGCCGTCGATCTCGGTGGTGGGCAGCCCCCATTCCGGCTTCTCATATTCCTTGCCGATGCGATGCATCAGTTCGTAGCCGGCGGCAAGCTGGCGCGAAACCGGGGTGTATGCCCAGGGACTATAAGGATTGGAGAATAGCTGCGAGCCGACGTCCGTGAAGGCGGCCAAGGGCGTCAAGAAGGCGCGCTGCAGCTCATGTAGTTGATACAGCATCGAATATTCCTTTCCAGACCCGGAGCCATCGGCCCCGCGTCGCCTGGAACTGTCCAGATGCACTTTTGGACCGGCCCGTGGCGACTTCGTGCGCCTTATTTTACGCACTGCAACAGAGCTGACGATATTTAGGATGGTTTCCGGGGCTCTGCGGGCCCGGTTGTGTTGCCAAAACGGGAATTTTCAGATTTTTGTCAGTTTCCTGTCCCCGGCTCATTGGGGCGCGAGCACGTGCCCCGCTGGCGCCCGATACACGGCAATTCCCATGCCCGGCCTGCCGCGGGGCGTTGCGGTACGGATTTTCCGTCCCGCGGTTGCCGGGGCGTCGCGCAGTGTCCTGGCCAGCGGCGCGCCGACGCGGCACGCCGGGGAAACCCGTGTCACCAGTAGTTTTCGACCGCCAGGTTGCCTGGCACGCCGCGGCGGCCTGGCGCGAAGCCCTTTTCCCCGAGCAGTTTGCGCGCATCCGCGAGCATGGCCGGATTGCCGCACAGCATCACCCGCGCATGGGCCGGATCCAGCTTTTCACCCACCAGCGCTTCCAGGCGCCCGTCTTCGATCAGCGTGGTCAGCCGCGCCTGGGGCATGCCGGGCAGCGCTTCGCGCGAGGCGATAGGCACGTAGATGAGCTTGCGCGGATCCGCGCGATGGATGCCGGCAAATTCGGGCAGGGTGGACCAGCCTTCGATTTCCCGGCGATAGGCCAGTTCCTGGGCATTACGCACGCCATGGACGACGATGATGCGGCGAAAGGTCGTCCATGTGGCGGGATCGCGCAGGATGGAAAGGTAGGCGGACAGCCCGGTGCCGGTGGCAAGCAGCCACAGGTCGCTGTGCGCGCCGGTCTGCCCGGCCGGCGCGGCGAAGCGGTCTATCGTCAGGAAGCCGTAGGGGTTTTTCTCGATATAGAGCGCGTCCCCGGCTTTCAGCGCGGCCAGCCGGGGGCTGAAGGCACCCTCGGGTACGACGATGGAGTAGAACTCCAGTTCATTGTCCAGCGGCCCGGATACCATCGAGTAGGCGCGCCACAGCGTAGGCTCCGCGCCGGGGTTATCGCTTTCCGGCAGGCCGACACGCGCGAATTGCCCCGCCTTGAAGACGAAGGCCGGATCCCGCGTCACGCGCAGGGAGAACAGCTTGCCCGGCACCCAGTTGCGAACCTCGGTGACGGTCTGGCGCGTGTACTTGGTTTCGGTCATGGGCGGATCGGTGTCCCAATGCTGCGCCGGCGGGCCGGCTTGCCAGGCCCCGGAAGAAGGCGTTTGTGCAGCGCCGGCCCCTGGCCGGCCTGATTGCTTATTTTTCCAGGTATTGGAGCTTGTCGGGCTTGCCGTTCCATTCGTCAGCGTCGGGCAGCGGCTTCTTGGCCCGGCTGATGCTGGCGAATTCGGGCGACAGTTCGGCGTTCAGCGCGATGAATTTCATCTGGTCCTGCGGGACGTCTTCTTCGGCATAGATGGCGTTGGCCGGGCATTCCGGAATGCAGACCGCGCAGTCGATGCATTCATCCGGATCGATGACCAGAAAGTTCGGTCCTTCGCGGAAGCAATCAACGGGGCACACGTCGACGCAATCGGTGTACTTGCACTTGATACAGTTTTCGGTGACGACGTGAGTCATGCGGCAACTCCCGGTGGGGCGCTTTTATTCTGGGTGAAAAAAGGGATTTTACCCAATTGCGCGTGCCGCCTCCCGCTATAACCCTGAACCGCGTAATGTCGCGGCGCGCCGGGGGCCTGGCGGCACGGCCGTTGAGCAACCGCGAAGGTGGGCGCCATAACGCGGACAAGCCGGCGCGGCCCCGCCATCGTCGAGCGACATACTATGGTTGAATACGGTTTTTCCCGCCGGGCCTGCCCGGGACCGGTGCTGCGGGCGATCGCCGCGCATGGCAATCCGGCGTTCCCAGGCCAGCGCATACGAAAGCGACCAAGCGAATCATGATAATCACCTCGCTATTAGATACGGACCTGTACAAGTTCAGCATGATGCAGGTGGTCCTGCATCATTTTCCGGCTGCTCAGGTGGAGTATCGCTACAAGTGCCGCACACCCGGCGTGAACCTGCGGCCGTACATGGACGAGATCCGTGCCGAAATCCACCACCTGTGCCAGCTGCATTTCTCCGACGACGAGCTTGACTATCTGCGCGGACTGCGTTTCATCAAAAGCGATTTTGTCGATTTCCTCGGCTTGTTCCACCTGCCCGAGCGCTGCATCGTCGTGGCCGAAGGCGAACATCCCGGCGAAATCTCGATCGAGGTCAAGGGTCCCTGGCTGCACACCATCCTGTTCGAGATCCCCGTCCTGGCCATCGTCAACGAAGTCTATTTCCGCAATACCCGGGCGCACCCGGACCTGGCGGAAGGCCGGTCGCGCCTGCAATCCAAGATGGGCCTGGCGGTGAACGCGCCGGACATGGCGGACTTCCGCGTGGCGGAATACGGCACGCGCCGGCGTTTTTCCAAGGTCTGGCACGACGAGGTCGTGGCGACGATGAAGGCCACCATGGGCAGGATGTTCGCCGGCACCAGCAACGTGGCGCTGGCCCGGAAGTACGACGTCCTGCCGCTGGGCACCATGGGCCACGAATACCTGCAGGCCTGCCAGGCTCTCGGCCCGCGCCTGCGCGATTCGCAGGTATTCGCCCTGGAGGTCTGGGCCAAGGAATACCGTGGCGATCTCGGCATCGCGCTGTCCGATGTCTACGGCACCGATGCGTTCCTGCGCGACTTCGATATGTATTTCTGCAAGTTGTTCGATGGCGCGCGCCACGACTCGGGGGATCCCTTCCTGTGGGGCGAGCGCATGATCGGACACTACCAGGCCAATCGCGTCGACCCGCGCACCAAGACCCTGGTCTTTTCCGATGCGCTGACATTCCCTCGGGCAATAGAGCTGGCGCGGCGCTTCGCCGGGCGCTGCCGGGTGTCGTTCGGCATCGGGACCAACCTGACCAACGATTTGGGGCATCAGCCCTTGCAGATCGTCATGAAGATGGTCCGCTGCAATGGCCAGCCGGTGGCCAAGGTGTCCGACTCGCCGGAAAAGACCATGTGCGACGATCCCGCCTACCTGGCCTACCTGCGCCAAGTGTTCCAATTGCCTCCCATACCCGCCGAAAGCGCGGCAACCATTTCCAACCCCGAACCGAAAGGAAACTCATGAGCTCCATCAAGCGCGTCAACGTCGAAAAGCGTCTTTCCGACATGGCCATCTATAACGGTGTCGCCTATCTCGCCGGCCAGGTGCCCGATGATGCCTCGCTGGACATCACCGGCCAGACCCAGCAGGTCCTCGCCACCATCGACCGCCTGCTGGCCGAAGCCGGCACCGACAAGACCAAAATCCTGATGGCGCAGATCTTCGTTGCCAACATGAAGGAATTCGACGGCATGAACAAGGCGTGGGACGCCTGGGTGCCGGCCGGCAACGCGCCGCCCCGGGCGACGGTCGAGGCTCGCCTGGCCAATCCGGACTACAAGGTCGAGATCGTCGTCACCGCCGCGGTAGGCTGATCGCGGTTGCGCCATGCCGGCGGGGGGCTCGCCCCTTGCCGGCCTCCCCGGGCCTAGCCTTTTCCCAGCCGCGCCAGCGGATCCTGCCGATAATAGGCGCGCAGCAGGTCGTACCATTCCGGCAATGCCGAGGCCAGGGGCTCCGGGTCCACGAAAAACGATTCGGAACTGACGGCGAAGAACTCGCCTTCGTCAGTCGCAGCGTAGGGATCCATCGGCAATTGGCTGTACCAGGGATCGGCGTCCGGCCCTTCCGGGTCGACGTCCGGGGGAATCGCCGCTTCCACGGCCTCCAGGGCGCGCGTGAACCGGTCCAGGCTGTCGTCGAGTACGCGCCGCCACAAGCGGGCGTTCAGTTCCGGCCGCCCCGCCAGGCTGGGCATGCCGTCCGCGTCGCCGCCCACCAGGTCGAGCTTGTGGGCGAATTCGTGGATCACCACGTTGAAGCCGCCTTCCGCAATCCGCGCGTCTTCCCAGGAGAGCACGACGGGTCCGCCATCCCACGCTTCGCCCGCCGCGTCTTCGGTGTATTCGTGCACCACCCCGATGTCGTCCTCGCGGCGCCGCGGGATGGCGAAACCGCCGGGATACACGATGATTTCGTCCCATCCCTCGTACAGGCCGGTCGGCAGCTTCAGGATGGGCACCGCCGCCTGTACCGCGATGGACAGTCGCATAAAGTCGGTCAGTTGCAGGCCGCGCGCGCCGTTCATGGTTTTGCTGGCCAGCAGCCAGGCGGCGCGGGCGCGCAGCTCCTCGATGTCCTCGGGTGCCAGTCCCGCCAGGAACGGATAGGCCTGAAGGACTTCTTCCCATAGCGCGGGATCGATGCGCGCCCGTACATTCGCGACCCGGGCGGCGGGCGCGCCGCGTCCAAGCAGCCATCGCAACATAGGCGGATTCTCCATTCGGGTGCACGGTCTCCGGGGGGGGGCGGTTCGCGTCGGCGCGGGACGCCTTCCAGTCCCGACAGGCGCTAGTGTAGAGTGTGGGGTTCCTGTCCAATCGATGCTTTGTTGCGTTTTTTCAGTGCCCGCACCGATGCCCCCGCCTTCCGATCGCGATACCCTGACGCCTTTTGACGCCGCGTGGTTCGACGGTGCCGCGGCCGGCCTGGATACGCAAGGACGCGATCAACTGCTAAAGGCGGCGGCGTGGGCAGGGCCGCGCTTCGGCGAGGAACAAGCGCTGACCGGCGAACCGCTGGCCAGCCATGCGGCCGGCGTGGCGCGCATCCTGGCCGGCCTGCATACCGATCGGGCGACACGCGTGGCCTCGGTGTTGGCCGCCTTGCCGGCGGATCTGTCCGCGCCCGCACCGTCCAACCGCCACGACCCCATTGCCGCCGAATTCGATGCGGAAATCGCGCGCCTGGTGCAGGGCGCGCGCGCCTTGCTGCGCCTGGGCGCCGTCGCCCGGCTGGCCAGCGACAGTGCGGCGGACAGCGGGGCGCAGAAGGAAATGCAGCGCAAGATGCTGCTGGCCATGGCGGCGGATCTGCGCATCGTCCTGATGCGCCTGGCTTCGCGCCTGCAAAGCCTGCGCTGGCATGCCGCATCCAAGGTGGCCTGCCCGCCCGAGCTGGCCCGCGAAACGCTGGACCTCTATGCCCCGCTGGCCAACCGCCTGGGAATATGGCAGCTCAAGTGGGAACTGGAGGACCTGGCCTTCCGTTTCCTGGACGCCGATCGCTATAAGGAAATCGCCCGCCTGCTGGAAGAAAAGCGGGTGGAGCGCGAAGCCTTCATCGCCGACGCGGTCGAGCGCGTGCGCATGGCCTTGCGCAAGGCCGGCATCGACGCGGAAGTCAGCGGGCGGCCCAAGCATATCTACAGCATCTGGAACAAGATGCGCATCAAGAAGCTGGACTTCAACCAGATGTTCGATTTGCGCGCCCTGCGCGTCATCGTCAAGGACGTGCGCGAATGCTATACCGCGCTGGCGATCGTGCACGAGCTCTGGACGCCGATGCTGGACGAGTTCGACGACTATATCTCCAGGCCCAAGCCCAACGGCTACCGCTCGCTGCACACGGTGGTCATGGACAAGGACGGGCGCCCGTTCGAGGTCCAGATCCGCACGCAGGAGATGCACCAGTTCGCGGAATACGGCATGGCGGCGCACTGGCGCTACAAAGAGGCCGGACCCAAGGGCGGGCAGGTAGCCGCGTCCAGCGAATACGACCGGCAGCTTTCCTGGATGCGCCAGCTGCTGGCCTGGAACGCCGACCTGGACGAGACGCCCGCGGGAGGGCAGGGGGGTACCGTCGCCCGCGTGGCGGCGGAACACATCTACGTGCTGACGCCGCAGGCGCGCGTGATCGAACTGCCCGCGGGCTCCACGCCGGTCGACTTCGCCTATCACTTGCATACCGATCTGGGCCATCGGTGCCGCGGTGCGCGGGTCGATGGCCAGATGGTGCCCTTGCAGACCCGCCTCGCCACCGGCCAGACAGTGGAAATCGTGGCGGCCAAGTCCGGCGGACCTTCCCGGGACTGGCTGAATCCCCAACTGGGGTTCCTGGCCAGTCCTCGCGCACGGGCGAAGGTCCGCAACTGGTTCAACGCCATCGAACTGCAGCAACGCATTACCCAGGGACAAGGCCTGATAGAAAAAGAACTGCAGCGCCTGGGCAAGACCGCCGTGAACCTGGAGCAGCTGGCGCAACAACTGGGCTTCGCGCGCGCCGACGATCTTTACGTCGCGGCTGCCAAGGACGAGTTCAGCCTGAGGCAGATCGACGCGGTCTTCCAGCAGCCGGCGGAACCGGCCGGCGAACCGGGCGTCGTTACCCATGCCAGCCGCGCCGAAAGTACGGAAAAAGGCGGCAAGAGCGGTGTGCTGGTGGTGGGCGTGGGCTCGCTCATGACGCAGCTTGCGCGGTGCTGCCGGCCGGCGCCGCCAGATCCTATCGTCGGCTTCGTTACGCGCGGGCGCGGCGTGTCCATCCACCGGACGGACTGCCACAGCTACGCTGCCCTGGCCGAACGCGAACCCGAACGCGTCATCGAAGTGGCCTGGGGCGAGACCGGCAATACGGTTTATCCCGTGGATATCAGCGTGCGCGCGCACGACCGCTCCGGTCTGCTGCGGGACTTGTCCGAAGTTTTCGCGCGGCTGCGCCTGAATGTCATCGGCGTGAATACGCAAAGCCGCAATTCGCTGGCGCATATGGTATTTACCGTGGAAGTGCATGGCGGCCAAGCGCTGTCGCGCGCGCTGGATGCCCTGGCCGAAGTTCCCGGCGTGACCGGCGCGGCGCGCAAATAACGCCGTCCCGCCATAGACGGCCCGATCGGCGCCGGCCTACACTGGGGGTTTTCACGATAAGGCGCCCAGGCTTATGGATACCCGTCGCTGGCTGGAAACGCTGGTGGGTTTCGATACCACCAGCCGCAATTCCAATCTGGCTCTGATCGAAACCGCGCGCGATTGGCTCAAGGGCCAGGGCGTGCAGGCCTGGCTGGCCCATAACGAGGACCGCAGCAAGGCAAACCTGTTCGCCACGCTGCCCGGCCGCGACGGCGCGGAACAGGGCGGCATCGTGTTGTCCGGCCATACGGATGTCGTGCCGGTCGACGGGCAGGACTGGACCGGCGATCCCTTCGTGGTGCGCGAGCAGGATGGCCGGTTGTACGGGCGCGGTGCCTGCGACATGAAGGGGTTCATCGCGACGGCGCTGGCCCTGGTGCCGGAATTCCTGTCCATGCCGCGCGCCAAGCCCTTGCACCTGGCGTTTTCCTTCGACGAGGAAGTCGGCTGCGCCGGCGCCCCCTACCTGCTCGCCGACCTGCGCGATCGCGGCATCCGCCCCGACGGCTGCGTGGTGGGGGAACCCACCGGCATGCAAGTCGTGGTGGCGCATAAAGGCATCAACCTGTATCGCTGCCGGGTACACGGCAAGGCGGCGCATTCGTCGCTGACGCCGCATGGCTGCAATGCCATCGAGTACGCCGCGCGGCTGATTTGCCATATCCGCGACGTGGCCGATGCCTACAAGGCCAGGGGGCCTTACGACACCTTCTACGACGTACCTTTCAGCACTTTGACGACCAACTTGATCCGCGGGGGCATTGCGGTCAACACTATTCCGGACGATTGCGAGTTCGCCTACGAGTTCCGCAATCTGCCGGCCATCGAGCCGGACGATATCCAGCGGGAAATCCAGCGCTACGTGGATGACGTGCTGCTGCCGCGCATGCGGGCGGAATTTCCGGCGGCGCGCATCGATATCGAGCGCGGTCCCGCGGCTCCCGGCCTGGAAGCCTCGGAGCAGGCCGCCATCACCCAACTGGTGCGCGCCCTGACCCGGGATAGCGCGACGCGCAAAGTGGCGTATGGCACCGAAGCGGGGCTGTTCCAGGGCATCGGCATCCCGACGGTGGTGTGCGGCCCGGGTCATATTGCCCAGGCCCACAAGCCGGACGAGTTTGTCGCGATAGACCAACTGGAGGCCTGCGCGGCGTTCCTGCGCCGCGTCGGCCAGTCGATATAAGGGACGGGCGCCGGCTTCCCGGCCGGTGCGGGCGCATGCCGGCGGCACCCGGGGTGTCCTCGCCCGGACGCGGGCGCCCGGTCGGGTAAAATACCCGGTTGCTAAATTGTTGGCGGCGGCGTGTTTTACCTGACCGCCCGCTCCCCGCGGTGCCGGCGGGAATAACGTGGTGAAACAGAGTGGTCAAACCTTACGATTTTCCTGACGCCCAGGGCCATTTCGGTCCCTATGGTGGCGTGTTCGTGGCGGAAACGCTCATGCACGCGCTCGACGAACTGCGCGCGGCCTACGATCGCTATCGCGCGGACCCGGCATTCATCGAAGAGTTCAACTACGAACTCAAGCATTTCGTCGGCCGGCCCAGCCCCGTTTATCACGCCCGGCGCTGGTCGCAGGAACTCGGCGGCGCGCAGATCTGGTTCAAGCGGGAAGACCTGAACCACACCGGCGCGCACAAGATCAACAACTGTATCGGGCAGGCACTGCTGGCCCGCCGCATGGGCAAGCCGCGCGTCATCGCGGAAACCGGTGCCGGCCAGCACGGCGTGGCCACCGCGACCGTGGCGGCCCGCTACGGCATGGAGTGCGTGGTGTACATGGGCAGCGAGGACATCCGCCGCCAGGCATCCAATATGTACCGCATGAAGCTCCTGGGGGCGACCGTGGTGCCGGTGGAATCCGGCTCGCGTACCCTCAAGGACGCCCTGAACGAGGCCATGCGCGACTGGGTCACCAACATCGGCAATACTTTCTACATCATCGGTACGGTGGCGGGACCCGACCCCTATCCCCGCATGGTGCGGGACTTCCAGACCGTCATCGGCAAGGAATGCCTGTGGCAGATGCCCGAGGAAGCGGGCCGCCAGCCCGATATCGTCATCGCCGCCGTCGGGGGCGGATCGAATGCAATGGGCATCTTCCACCCCTACATCCCGTACGAAGACGTCCAGCTGATCGGCGTCGAAGCGGCGGGGGAAGGCATGGATTCCGGTCGTCACGCCGCTTCCATCGCTGCCGGGCAAGTGGGCGTGCTGCACGGCAATCGCACGTATGTCATGCAGGACGTCAACGGCCAGGTGCAAGAGACGCATTCGGTGTCGGCCGGCCTGGACTACCCCGGCGTGGGCCCCGAGCATGCCTGGCTGCAGGACAGCGGCCGTGCCACTTATGTCGGCGTGACCGACGACGAAGCGCTCAGGGCCTTCCACGACTGCTGCCGCATCGAAGGGATCATGCCGGCGCTGGAATCCTCGCACGCGATTGCCCATGCCGTTCGCCTCGCGCCGACCCTGCCGGCGGACACGAATATCCTGGTCTGCCTGTCCGGACGCGGCGACAAGGACATGCATACCGTGGCCGAGCGCGCCGGCCTGACGCTGTAACCGACAGTGGTGATAGATAGCATGACCTCACGACAAGACCGTATCGCCGCCGCCTTCTCCCGTGCCCGCGACGACAATCGCGCCGCGCTGATTCCCTACGTCGCCGCCGGCGATCCTTCGCCTGCGTCCTGCGTGCCGTTGATGCACGCGCTGGTCGAGGCGGGCGCGGACGTTATCGAACTGGGTGTGCCGTTCTCGGATCCCATGGCCGACGGTCCGGTGATCCAGCGCGCCACGGAGCGCGCGATCGCGCAGGGCATGAGCCTGCGCGCCGTACTGGACGCGGTGAAACGCTTTCGGGCCCAGGACGACCGCACCCCGGTCGTGCTCATGGGCTATGCCAACCCCATCGAACGCATGGGGCAGGCCGCCTTCGCCGATGCCGCCCTGGATGCCGGCGTGGATGGCGTGCTCGTGGTGGATTATCCGCCCGAAGAAGTGCAGGCTTTCGCCGATCTGCTCGGGGCCAGGGGCATCGCGCCGATTTTCCTCATCGCCCCGACGACTACGGATGCGCGCATCCAGGCGGTGGGCAAGGTGGCGCGCGGCTACGCCTATTACGTGTCGCTCAGGGGCGTGACCGGCGCGGGCCATCTGGACACGGATGACGTGGCCCGCCGGCTGGCCGATATCCGCCGCCATGTGCACATTCCGATCGGCGTCGGCTTCGGCATCCGCGATGCCGCCAGCGCCCAACGGGTCGCGCAAGTGGCGGACGCGGTGGTGATCGGCAGCAAGCTGATCGAAACCATGGAACAGGCGGTCGCCGGTGCTGCCGCCGACCGGCGCGACGAAGCCGCCATTGCGGCCGCGCGTCAGTGGCTGGGCGGTATCCGCTCGGCATTGGCCCAGGCCGGGCGCGGCGCCGCCGCTGCCTGACATCGTCTTCCTATCAGGACAATAAATAAACAATGAGCTGGATCGAGAAACTCCTGCCGCCTCGCATCAACAAGACGACGGAGCCCAGCGCGCGGCGCGTGCCCGAAGGCTTGTGGGTCAAGTGCCCGGCCTGCGAATCGGTGCTTTACAACGAAGACCTTGCGGCGAACCTGCACGTTTGCCCCAAGTGCGATCACCATATGCGCATCGGGGCACGCGCCCGGATCGATTCGCTGCTGGACCTGGAGGGGCGGGTCGAAATCGGGCAGAGCATACGCTCGGTCGATACGCTGAAGTTCAAGGACAGCCGCAAGTATCCTGAACGCATCCAGGAAGCCGTCAAGCAGACGGGAGAGACCGATGCGCTGGTCGTCGTCAGCGGTTCCATACGCAGCGTTCCGGCCGTGGTGGCCTGCTTTGAATTCGAGTTCATGGGAGGATCCATGGGCTCGGTGGTGGGCGAACGCTTCGCGCGCGGCGCCCAGGCGGCGCTGGACCAAAAGACGGGCTTCGTCTGCGTGGCCGCGTCCGGCGGCGCGCGGATGCAGGAAAGCCTGTTGTCGCTGATGCAGATGGCCAAGACCAATGCCATGCTGACGAGGCTGGCGGCTGCCGGGCTGCCCTTCATCAGCGTGTTGACCGATCCCACCATGGGGGGCGTGTCGGCCAGCTTCGCCTTCATGGGCGACGTGGTCATTGCCGAACCCAAGGCGCTCATCGGCTTCGCGGGGCCGCGGGTCATCGAGCAGACGGTGCGGGAGAAACTGCCTGAAGGCTTCCAGCGCGCGGAATTCCTGCTGCAGAAGGGCGCTGTGGACATGGTGGTGGACCGGCGCCAGTTGCGCGAGGAAATCGCCCGTTTGCTCGCGCTGTTGACGCGCCAATCCGTCGACGTCGTCGCGGCCTGAATCGCCGCCTCGCGCCGCCTCGCGCGGTATCGCATCGCCGCGCCGTGCCGGTCCTCCGCCACGGCGCGCATCGCGTCGCATCGGCCGATCCTGCCGGCATGCCGATTGCTTGTGCGGCCGGCCTCGGCGCCTTGCCTTCCGTGCACGTCATGCCTTTGCTCCGCCCGAGCCCTTGGCGCTATTGGTCGTCCTGACGGAATAGTGTTTCCTGGCACAGTGTGGCGTTTTATGACAACGCTGCTTGGTCGGCCTCCGGGTTTTCTGATAAGTTACACAATCTTTTTGTTTTCCTCATTGCTGGAGTTTCCCCAATGAATCGTGGTCATAAAAACAAAATCGTCGCCGGCGCGTTGACCGCATTGGCTATGACGTGCGCGGTCCCCATGGCCCATGCGCAGCAAAGCCGCTCCAATGGCGGCGTCAGTGTGCAGATGGGCGTCGGTGAAAAATACAACCGAACCACCGTGAACTACGAAACCGCGCCGTTGTGGAACTACGATTTCGGCGGAAATTGGGGCCGGCTGGATCTGACGGGTGAACTGGGTGTTGCCTATTGGTGGGCGCACCAGGGCGCGCATCCCAGCAGCGCCTGGCAGCTGAACGCGATCCCGATGTTTCGCTGGTGGCTGGGCGACCGCTTCTTCGTCGAGGCCGGCGTCGGCCCCACGGTCTTCAACAAAACCCGCTTCGCGGATAAGACGATCAGCACGGCGTTCCAGTTCGGCGACCATATCGGCCTGGGATTCCAGCTTACCGAATCCAGCCGCATCAGCCTGCGCTATTCGCACTTCTCGAATGCCAGCATCAAGACCCCGAACCCCGGCCTGGATGTCACGCAGCTGAGCTATACCTACCTGTTCTGACCCTGGCGGCGCTTGATCGGCGCCGCTTCCCGTCCTCGGGCCCTTGGCGCAAGCCGGGCGCCATGCAAAAAAGGGCTGTTCCTCTCGGAGCAGCCCTTTTTTGCATTCTGGCCGCGCCCTCGCGGACGCGGCCTGGGTACGGCCTAGTGGCGCGTCTCCACTTGCTGCAACGGCGCGGACGACACCGGCGGAACCGGCTTGCGTTCACGTCCCAGGCGTACGGGCGTATGGCTGGCGGCCATGCGCTGTTGCGTCTGGGCGTGGCGGGCGGGGTCCGTTTCCACCCACGTCAGGCCGGCGGCGTTGACCACGGCCTGCAGGCTCTGCGCGGGGGCAGGCTGCTGGGCAACCGCCGGAGCGGTCGCCGCTTGCGGCGCGGCGTGCGATGGCGCGGACGCCTGCGCCGCCGGCACTTCCGGCGTGGGCGCGGCGGGAGCCGTCGTGACAGGCGCGGCCGGTACCGGTTGCGCCACGGGCGTCACGGGGGCCGTGTAGGCGGGCGCGGCCTCGATGGGGGCCTGGTGGGCGGGCGCCTCCGGCGCGGGCGCAGGCTCGGCGGCCGCTATGGGCTCGGGCGATACCGTTTCCGATTCGGCCGTTTGACGTGCAGCCGTTATCGGCTCGGCGGCGGGCTGCGATGCAACCGGCGCCGGCTCGGCTGCGCGGCTTTGCACGGTTTCGGCTGGCGCCGGGGCCGTGGCAGCATGATCCGGCACGGCGTGGACCGGCGCGGCCGGCGCGATGGCCGGGGCAGCCCGCGCAGCCGCCATGGGTTGCGGCGTCGCCGATTCGGCGGGCGTCGCGTGGACCGGTGCGGGCTGGGCGGCAGGCATCTGCGTTTCCGGCGTGTCTTCCGTAAAGGGCGGCTTTGCCTGTTCCACCGGCGTGGCAACTTCCGACAAGGCGGCTTGCGCTTCGGCAGCCAGGGATTCCTCGCCTTCCGGCGATTCCTGCGTGCCTTCGCCAGCCAGGACCGTGCCGTCTTCCGACGCGCGGCGGCCGCGGCGGCTGCGGCGACGACGGCGTTTGCGCTCCGGATCGGCACCGGCTTCCGCCGTCAGGCCTTGCTCGTCCAGGTCCGCGGCTTCGGCCGCAGCGTCGGCGCGGTCGTCCGCGGCGTCGGGCGGCAGTGCCGCGGCCACCGTTTCAGCCAGGGCGGCGACCATGCTTTCCTGCTCGCTCATCGGTGCGTCGGCCTGGTCTTCGCGGCGTCCGCGTCCGCGACCGCGGCGTCCCCGGCCATTGCGGGCCGGTGCGGCTTCGTCCTGGCCTTCGGGGGCCAGGGCGCGTTCGGGATGGGCCTGAGCCTGGGCGACGGCATCGCGCTCGGCGCGCTGCTGGGCTTCGGCGCGTGCCGGACGTTCGCCGCGATCGCTGCGTTCGTTGCGTTCGTTGCGCTCGCCGTCGTTGCGGCGGCCGCCCCGCACGTGGTGGCGCAGGCCTTCGCCTTCGGTGGCTTCCGGACGGGCCTCGTGGCGGCGGTTACGGTTGCGGTCCGAGCCGTGGCGTTCGCCGCGGCGTTCCTGGCCGTCGTGCGTGCGCGACTTGGGCCGCGCGGGGGCGCGCTTGGCATCCGCCTGCGGAGCAGGGGCGGCCGCGGGTGTCGTGTCGCCGCCGGTAAACCATCCGACCAGTCGCTTGAACAAGCCGCCCAGGCCGGGCGCTGCGGGCGCCGGCACGGGGGCGGCCACCGGGGTGGGGGCCGATACGGGCGCTGGCTGGGCCGGTGTGATGCCCTTGACCAGGGCTTCGGGGCGGGCCTTGATTTCCTGTTCGCGCGGCGCCCAGGCGACTTCCGTGGCCGGGGCGTCGGCCAGCTCGAAGCTGGTCTTCATTTCTTCCAGGCGCGGATCGTCGTGGCGCAGGCGCTCGATGTGGTGATGCGGCGTTTCCAGGTGCTTGTTGGGAATCAGCACCAGGTTGACCTTCAGGCGGGCTTCCATCTTCGCGATGTCGGCGCGCTTCTCGTTGAGCAGGAAGGTCGCCACGTCGACCGGCACCTGGGCATGCACCGCCGCGGTGTTTTCCTTCATGGCTTCTTCCTGCAGCAGGCGCAGGACGTGCAGCGCGCTGGATTCCGCATCGCGGATCACGCCGGTACCGTTACAGCGCGGGCAGGTAATGTGCGAGCCTTCGTTCAGTGCCGGGCGCAGGCGTTGGCGCGACAGTTCCATCAGCCCGAAGCGCGAGATCTTGCCCATCTGCACGCGGGCGCGGTCGAAATGCAGGGCATCGCGCAGGCGCTGTTCGACGGCGCGCTGGTTCTTGCTGTCCTCCATATCGATGAAGTCGATGACGATCAGGCCACCGAGGTCGCGCAGGCGCAGCTGGCGGGCGACTTCATCGGCCGCTTCCTGGTTGGTGCGCAGGGCGGTTTCCTCGATGTCCGCGCCGCGCGTGGACCGCGCGGAGTTCACGTCGACGGCCACCAGGGCTTCGGTATGGTCAATGACGACGGCGCCGCCCGACGGCAGCGTCACGGTACGCGAATACGCGGTTTCGATCTGGTGTTCGATCTGGAAGCGCGAAAACAGCGGCACGTCGTCCCGATAGCGCTTCACGCGCTGGACGTTGTCCGGCATCACCACGCTCATGAACGCGGTGGCTTGATCGGCGATCTCGTCGGTATCGAACAGGATTTCGCCGATTTCCGGCGAGAAGTAATCGCGAATCGCACGGATGACCAGGCTGGATTCCAGGTAGATCAGGATCGGCGCGGAGTTGTCGCGCGCGGCCCCGTCTATGGCGGTCCACAGTTGGAGCAGATAGGACAGGTCCCACTGCAGTTCTTCGACATTGCGCCCGATGCCGGCGGTGCGGGCGATGATGCTCATGCCCTGCGGCACCTGGAGCTGCTCCATGGTGTCGCGCAGTTCCTGGCGGTCCTCGCCTTCGACACGGCGCGAGACGCCGCCGCCGCGCGGGTTGTTGGGCATCAGGACCAGATAGCGGCCGGCCAGCGAGATGAACGTGGTCAGGGCAGCGCCCTTGTTGCCCCGTTCTTCCTTTTCGACCTGGACGATCAGTTCCTGGCCTTCGCGCAGGGCGTCCTGGATGCGGGCGGTGCGTACGTCGACGCCTTCCTTGAAATAGCTGCGGGCGATTTCCTTGAACGGCAGGAAGCCGTGGCGGTCTTCGCCGTAGTTGACGAAGCAGGCTTCAAGGCCGGGTTCGATGCGGGTGATGATGCCTTTGTAGATGTTGCCTTTACGCTGTTCGCGGCCGGCGGTTTCGATGTCCAGATCGATGAGTTTCTGCCCATCGACAATGGCAACGCGCAACTCTTCAGGGTGCGTTGCATTGAACAACATGCGCTTCATGAGAGGGTTCTCCGTAGTCATGACACGCCGATATCGGCGCGTGACCTCGGGTCACCCGGGCTGCGGACTGCGGCAGAGCAAGCGTGCGGACCTGGCCTGAGCACCGCCCAGGCCTATCCGCGCCGGTCAGGCAGGCACTTCGTGCCAAGTGGCACGCGGTTCGGTCAGCAGGGGAGTCAGGTTCACGAATTGTGGTTGACGAATAATTGCTGTGAACGTCAGGCGCGGCGAAGGGGTACGGCACGCGCCTGGTGCATTAATACGACGGTATTGCTTGTTTGCTTCAGAACCGCGCGCGGCATGCAACGGACCTGGCTGAGAACGCGTCAGGGACTTCGCCTTCGCGTACTCGTCAGGGCGCGGTTGCGCCGGCGACCGGATGACCCCGGCGCTGAATCTGGCAGACGGTACAATAACGGCCTGCGCACCGGACGGAATCGTCACCCGACGGAGTTGCTCAGGAAAGTGCATCTGAACGTGCATCTCTACGCCAGGCGGCCATTCAGCCCCATAATTCAGCCCCTTAAGGCTGTCCCGATTATATGCCGCTTTTCGCAATGCGCAAAGAAGACACTTCACGCCTGCCCCCCACGTCAACCGGCGCCCCCACCGGGGGCGGGAAAACGATAAATCCCCCTCCCGCCGTTCGCATGATCGAGATCGGCGAGGCCCAAAGCGGCCAGCGGCTGGACAACTTCCTGTTCCGTGTCTGCAAGGGCGTGCCCAAAAGCCATATCTACAAGGCGATACGCGACGGCCAGGTGCGGGTCAACAAGGGCCGTATCGCCGTGGATCATCGGCTGGAAATCGGCGATCTCGTCCGCGTGCCGCCCTTGCGCCTGCCCCAGCCGGGGGAAAGCCGGCCGGTGCCGCCTGCGGAATTTCCCGTCGTTTACGAGGACGATGCCTTGCTGGTCATCGACAAGCCGGCCGGCATCGCCGTCCATGGCGGCAGCGGGGTGGCGTTCGGCGTGATAGAACGCCTGCGGGCTGCCCGGCCCCAGGCACCGATGCTGGAACTGGTCCATCGGCTGGATCGCGAGACTTCCGGCCTGCTCATGGTGGCCAAGAAACGCAGCGCCCTGCTGGCCCTGCATCGCATGCTGCGCGAAGGGCAGGGGAGCAAAAGGTATTTCGCTCTGGTCGGCGGCGATTGGGTGAACGATAGGCAGCACATCAAACTGCCGCTCACCAAGTGGACCACGGCCTCAGGCGAGCGGCGCGTGCGGGTCGATCGCGATGGGCAGGCCGCCCATACCATCGTCACATTGAAACAGCGCTACGGTAAATTCAGCCTGGTCGAGGCGGAGCTGCGCACCGGGCGCACCCACCAGATCCGCGTACATCTGGCCTCCGTCGGGTTTCCCATCGTCGGAGACGATAAATACGGGGACGATGCGGTCCGCCTGTCCTTCGCCCGCAAGGGATTCGCTCGCATGTTCCTGCACGCCCATCATCTGGACCTGCTCCATCCCCTTACTGGCGAGGCCCTCTCGCTGGAGGCGCCGTTGCCCCAGCCTTGCCTGGACATTCTCAAAACACTGGAGCCGGCCTGAAGGCCGACCCTCGGAGCGCCACGCACGTCATGCGCGGCGTCCCCGACTTTGCAATGCCGGTTTAATGCACCGCGGGCGGTGCGTCGCATAAATGGATAACTGAGATGCCTTATTCCTTGGTGGTGTTCGATTGGGACGGGACGCTGATGGACTCCACGCACAGTATCGTGGCGGCCATCCAGGCGGCCTGCCGCGATCTGGAGCTGCCCGTCCCGTCCGCCTCCCAGGCCAGCTGGGTCATCGGCCTGTCGCTGGAAAGCGCGCTGCGGCGCGCCGTGCCCAGCCTGACGCAGGCGATGCTGCCTCGTTTCCTTGAACGCTACCGCGTGCATTACCTCCTGCGCGATCCGGAGCTCAAACTGTTCGACGGCGTGCGCGAGATGCTGGCCGAGCTGGCCGCGCGCGATGTGCGCATGGCGGTGGCCACGGGCAAGAGCCGGGTCGGCTTGAACCGCGCCCTGGCGGCCAGCGGCCTGGTCGAGGCCTTCGACGCCACCCGCTGCGCGGACGAAACCTTCAGCAAGCCCAATCCCACCATGCTCTTCGAGATCATGGACGAGCTGGGCGTGGAAGCGGAACACGCCGTAATGATCGGGGATACCTCCCACGATCTGCAGATGGCCACCAATGCCCGCGTCCATGGCGTCGGGGTGACCTATGGCGCACATCTGCGCGACGAGCTGGAAGGCCAGGCCCCACAGGCGGTCATCGAGTCCGTTTCCGCCCTGCGGGAATGGCTGCTCGCGCGCGTCCGCTGACTGCGCCGCCGCGGTCTATAACGGAAAATTGAACCCTGCCGCCCGGCGGTGGGGCACAATTCTGTCATGACCCGCCCCATGACGAAGCGGGGTGCCCAGATGCCAGCCGGAGATCGCCATGCTGATACGCAAACCTTCCGATGTCCTTGCCTCGGAGATCACTCCCGAGCCGGTCTGGCAATCCCGGCGCGCCTGGATGACGCGGGCGGCGGCCGGGGCGGCGGCGGTCGGCATGGCCGGCTCCGGGGGCCGCGCGGCCCTGGCTGCCGCCGATAGCGGATTGGCTCCCTTGCCCGGTACGCCGGACAAGCAATTCGCCATCATGGACAAGCCGACGTCCTACGACGACATCACTTCATACAACAACTTCTACGAATTCGGCGTCGACAAGGGCGATCCCGCGCGCTACGCCAAGGCGCTGCGCACCCGGCCATGGACCGTCACCGTCGAAGGCGAGGTCCAGAAGCCGCGTACTTTCGATATCGATGCGCTGCTGAAGCTGGCGCCGCAGGAAGACCGTACCTACCGGATGCGCTGCGTCGAAGGCTGGTCCATGGTCATACCCTGGGTCGGGTATTCGCTGTCCGCGCTGCTCAGCCAGGTCGAGCCCACCGCCAATGCCAAGTTCGTGCAATTCATCAGCGTGGCGCAGCGCGACACCATGCCCGGACTGCGCTATCCGGTCATCGACTGGCCCTATGTCGAGGGCCTGCGGCTGGACGAGGCCATGCATCCGCTGACGCTGCTTACGTTCGGCCTGTACGGCAAGGTCCTGCCGAACCAGAACGGCGCCCCGTTGCGGGTGGTCGTTCCCTGGAAATACGGATTCAAGTCGGCCAAGTCGCTGGTATCCATCCGGCTCGTGGACAAGATGCCGGTCAGTGCCTGGATGAAAGCCGCGTCCAACGAGTACGGTTTCTACGCCAACGTGAATCCGAATGTGCCGCATCCGCGTTGGAGCCAGGCCACGGAGCGGCGTATCGGCGAAGACGGCTTGTTCAGCCCCAAGCGCAAGACGCTGATGTTCAACGGCTACGATCAGGTCGCTTCCCTGTACACGGGGATGGACTTGCGGGCCAACTACTGAGCGGGGGCGGGATGGCTTCCATGACTGCTCCCGATTCCGCGCGGCCCCGGCCCGCGTCCCAGGCGCGGCAGGCCCGCGGCCCGCATGAGGCATCCACGCCCGGCCGGGCGGGTGGGTCCGCGCAGCCGCCGTCGTCGCGCCAGGCTGCCGCGGCGTTGCAGGAGGCGAGCGCCAGGCCGGCGCCGCGCAAGCAGCTTTCGGCGGCAGCCGTCGGCCGCTTCAAGCCCGTACTCTTTCTGTTGGGCCTGTTTCCGCTGGCCCGCTGGATATGGCTGGGGATGAACAACGGCCTGACGGCGAACCCGGTAGAGTTCCTGACCCGCTCGGCCGGCACATGGACGTTTGTCTGTCTCCTTGTCACGCTGGGTATCACGCCCCTGCGGCGCCTGGCCGGGCAGCCGGCATTGGTGCGCCTGCGCCGTATGTGCGGCCTTTTCGCCTTCTTCTACGGTTTTCTGCACTTCATGTCCTGGGTCGCGTGGGACCGCGGCTTCGATCCCGTGTCGATGTTGCAGGACGTCGGCCAAAGGCCCTTCATCACCGTCGGTTTCGCGGCCTTCGTGTTGATGAGCGCGTTGGCGGCAACGTCTACCCAGGGCGCCATGCGCCGCATGGGCAAGCGCTGGCAGCAATTGCACCGGGCGGTGTATGCGATCGGCATACTGGCGGCGTTGCATTTGCTGTGGGACAAAAGCGGCAAGCACGATTTCCAGCAACCCATCGCCTATGGGAGCGTGCTGGCGGTGCTGCTGTTGTGGCGGGTCTACGCCTGGGCCGCCGCGCGCCGCAAGGCCGGAGCCAAGGCGGGTGCCAAGACCGATTCGGCGCTGGCCGGCTAGCGCATCGGTCCCGTAGCGAGAACCCGGCGGGGTGCGCCCTCCCGCATGGCGCTGGCTTCGTGCACGCCGGTTGGCTTTACCGGGGGTGCGGGAAAGGCCAGCAGGATGGCAGCGGTTTGCGCATCGGCGACGCCATCGTAGCTGGTGGCCCGGTAGTGCATCTGGAAAGCGGCAAGCACGCGGGTGGTTTCGATATCGAAGACGCCGGTCTGGGGCACTTCATAGCCGAGGCGTTGCAGCCGTTCCTGGAACCAGCTTGCATCCGGCAGGCCGTTTTTTTCGAAGAACGCCTGCAGTCCCGGGACGGTACCTTCGTCGTACCAGCGGCCCAGGCCTGCCGCCGCCAGGCGGCGCCACGGAAACAGGGGGCCGGGATCGACTTTGCGCTGCGGCGCGATATCGCTATGGCCGACGATGTTCTTGGGCAGGATGCCGTGCCGGCGGGCAATATCTTTCACCAGCAACATCACTGCCTGTATCTGGTCATCGTGATAAGGCTCCCATTGCCATGCGCCATCCGGCGCACGCCTGCCGCCTCGGTTGACGATTTCTATCCCTATAGAGGCGTTGTTGATATAAGTGCGGCCGTACCAACTGCTTTCTCCTGCATGCCAGGCATTGCGATCTTCCGGCACCAACTGGTAGACGTGGACCGGATGGGTGTCGCTGACCAGATAGTGCGCGCTGACGTCGCCGTGGGATAGCGTCAGCAGCGACGCCCTATCGTTGCCGACCGTGTAATGCAGGACGATGAAGCGCACCCGGCTATCCTGGCTGGCCGACTGTATCGACCGGTCTACCGTTAGCCCGGCCGGATACCGCGCCGCACAGCCGCCCAAAACCAGGGTGGCCGCCAAGGCCGCAATCGTCAAACGGACGGCCGAAGCCAAAAGGCCTTGGCCTTTGCCTCCGGTCGGCCGTGCGGACGTGGGCATGGAACGGCCCTCCTGTCGCTTCGCGACGCCTCCCCGAGGGAGGGGAGCAGGTCCTTCGGGCGGCCGTGCGAACCTGCTCATGAAACGGCCCTCCTGTCGCTTCGCGACGCCTCCCCGAGGGAGGGGAGCAGGTCCTTCGGGCGGCCGTGCGAACCTGCTCATCGCGCGAGGTACAGGAACAGAGTGGGTTTCTTGTCCAGGTCGGGGGCTGGGCCGGTTTTCCAGTCGGCGATGGTGCGGGTGCGGATCCATTCGCTGGCGGTGGTGAGCGAGCGCGCCACGCACAGGCGTGTGTCGCCCCGCAGTGTCTCCACCAGGGTGGAAAACATGGCGGCGTTGCGATAGGGGGTTTCGATCAGCAACTGGGTCTGGTTGCCGCGGCTGGACTGCTGTTCCCAGGTGCGTAGCTGGCGCGCGCGTTCGGCCGGTTCGACGGGCGCATACCCGTGGAAGGCGAAGCGCTGGCCATCCAGGCCGCTGGCCATCAGGGCCAGCAGAATCGAGGATGGTCCGACCCACGGGCGTACCGTCAAGCCAAGCCGGTGTGCGATGTCGGCAACCCGTGCGCCAGGGTCTGCCACCGCGGGGCACCCGGCTTCCGACACCAGCCCGATCTCGCCGCCTTGCTTCAAGGGGCGCAGCCAGCTTTGGATCTGAGCCTCGTCGGTTTTTTCCGCCAAGGTGTGTATGGTGATGTCCTGCAACGGGCGGATCGCACCCACCGCCTTCAGAAAGGCGCGCGCGGTCTTGGCGTTTTCGGCGATGTAGGTGTCCAGGCGTGCGGCCAGCGACCGCACTTCGGGCGGTAGCCAACGGTCGACCGGCGCATCGCCCAGTCCGACCGGAATCAGGTGCAGTTGGCCCGGCACGGAGCCCGGGCCGCCTGGCGCTCTCCCTTCGGCAGGGGCGGGGTGCGTGGCGCCGTTCAAGGCTTAGCCTCTGCGTGGGCCAGCGGGTCCAGGCCGAATTGCGCCAGCATGCCCGTCAGTGCGATCAGCGGCAGTCCGATGATCGCCGTCGGGTCGTCGCTGCGCATGCTTTCCATCAGCGCGATGCCCAGGCTTTCCGCTTTCGCGCTGCCGGCCGTATCGAATGGCGTTTCGGCACGCAGGTAGGCGTCGATGGACGCGTCCGACAGGGGGCGGAAGCGGCAATGGGTGACGATGTCGGCCTGTGTGGTGCGCTGCCCGTCCGTCACGGCCAGCGCGCTATGAAAGGCGACTTCGCGCCCGGACAGCGTGCGCAATTGCGCCTGCGCGCGGAGAAAATCCCCCGGCTTGCCGATGGCCGTGCCGTCCACGGTGGCAACCTGGTCCGAGCCGATGACAATCGCGCCGGGATGGGACGTCGACACGGCGTGGGCCTTGGCGATGGCCAGCCGCAGGGCAAGGTCGGCCGGCTGTTCGCCCGCCCGGGGCGTTTCGTCGACCCCCGGGGCGATGGTTTCGAAGGGCAGGCGCAGGCGGGTAAGGAGTTCGCGCCGATAGGGCGAGGTGGATGCGAGGATGAGGCGTGGCTTGGGTAAGGGCATGCAAGGTTTGACGGTCAGACGTAAGTCACGGTATTATCTAACGTTTTCGCGGAAATTTCGTCGCCTGGATTTTTCGGGCGGGCGTCTCCCGGATGTTCCCGGACATTTCGGGCGGATGCGGAAGTAGGGTGCGGAAAGTAGGGTGCGGAAGTAGTGGGTGAGCAAACCGTGGGAGGCATGCCGTGGTGAAGGAAACCGTGGTGGGGCAAACCAGGGTGGCGCGGGTGGGTGTCATCGACGCGTTCGATTTTGCGCGGTCCGGCAAGGAAGCTTCCGGCAGTCTGCCGCTGGCCCGGTTCGGGCGCGCGATGAAAGGGCTGCCGTTGCAGCCGCGCGACGAAACGGGCGAGGTGCGCTGGGCTGTGCGCGGCGAAACCGGCAGGCTCGGTGAGCCGCTGTTGCATCTGCACGTGCAGGCAGCGCCGGTGCTGGTCTGCCAGCGTTGCATGGAGCTTTTCGCCTATCCCATCGATGCACACGTGAGTCTGCACCTGGTGAAATCGGAAGCCGAGCTCGATGACGGCCTCGACGAAGTCGCCCAAGATGCGGATGACGACGCCGACGATATCGAGAGCGGGCCGGAAAAGGTGATCGGTTCCCGGCATTTCGATCTGCTGGAGCAGGTCGAAGACGAGCTGATCCTGAATATTCCGTACGTGCCCAGGCATGATGTATGTCCGGACACGCCGCAGAAGACCAGCGCCGGCCAGCCGCCGGATGGTGCCGACGTGGGAAAGCGTCCATCGCCGTTCGCGGTGCTGGAAAAATTGAAGCAAAAACATTGAGGTCAACACCGGGCCGCATCGCGTACAATGCGCCCCGTTTCTAGGAGTCATCATGGCTGTTCAACAAAACAAGAAGTCCCCGTCCAAGCGTGGCATGCACCGCTCGCACGACTTTCTGACCGCGCCGTCCACGGCGATCGAACCGAACACGGGCGAAACGCATCTGCGTCACCATATCAGCCCGAACGGCTTCTATCGCGGCCGCAAAGTCATCAAGACCAAGAGCGACGAATAAGTTCGTTCCGCACCGCGTGAACCGGACCGCATTGTTACGGCTGGCGCTGATACCTGGCACCCGTGATACGCATCGCTATTGACTGCATGGGCGGCGACGTCGGCCTGCCCGTGACCATACCCGCGTCGATCGAGTTCGCCCGCCGGTTTCCGGACGTGCGCCTGCTCCTGGTCGGGCTGCCGGACGCCATTGAACAGGCGCTCGAAGGCGCGCGGGACGTGCCGCGGGACCGGCTGGAAATCGTGCCGGCCTCCGAAGTCGTCTCGATGGATGATTCCGTCGAAGTCGCCTTGCGCCGCAAAAAGGATTCCTCCATGCGCATCGCCGCCCAGTCCGTCAAGGACGGGCGCGCGGATGCCTGCGTTTCCGCCGGCAACACAGGCGCGTGGATGGCCATCTCCCGCTACGTGCTCAAGACCCTGGATGGCATCGACCGTCCCGCCATCGCGACGTCGATTCCGAATCAAAAGGGCAAGTCGACCACCGTGCTGGATCTCGGCGCCAACGTCGACTGCACCGCCGAACACCTGCTGCAATTCGCCATCATGGGCGCGGCGCTGGCGCAGGCGCTCGACCATTGCGAGCGTCCCAGTGTCGGCCTGCTGAACATTGGCGAGGAAGTCATCAAGGGTAACGAGGTCGTCAAGGAAGCCGCCGAGCTGCTGCGCGCCAGTCCCTTGAACTTTCACGGCAATGTGGAAGGCAACGATATTTTCAAGGGCACGGTCGACGTCGTGGTCTGCGACGGTTTCGTCGGCAACGTCGTGCTCAAGTCCATTGAAGGCCTCGCGCGGATGCTGTCCAGCATCATCCGCGAGGAGTTCAAGCGTAATCCGATTACCCTGCTGGCTGGCGCCATTGCGTCGCCGGTCCTGAACCGCCTGCGCAAGCGGGTCGACAACCGGCGCCACAACGGTGCAGCCTTGCTCGGCCTGCGCGGCGTCGTCATCAAAAGCCATGGTTCGGCCGATAGCTATGCCTTCGGCTTCGCGCTGCAGCGCGCGCGGGAAGCGGTGGCCAGCAAGCTGCTGGAACGCACCAACCAGAGCATGGCCCAGATCAGGCAGCAGGGCATACCCATCAATCCAGCGGCGGTTCCCATGCCGCGCGCGGCCAGGGACTCCGCCTGATGAACGTCACTCCGCAGTACTCGGTGATCGCCGGTTCCGGCAGCTATCTGCCGCCACGTGTCGTCTCCAACGACGACCTGGCCACGGAACTGGCCACACGCGACATCCAGACCTCGGACGCCTGGATTGTCGAACGCACCGGAATCCGCCAGCGGTATATCGCCGAGCGCGGCGTCACCACCAGCGATCTGGCGACCGAGGCCGCGCGGCGCGCCATCGCGGACGCCCGCCTGACGCCGGAAGACATCGATCTCATCATCGTGGCCACCTCCACGCCGGACTACGTGTTTCCCAGCACGGCGTGCCTGGTGCAGAGCAAGCTCGGCATCAAGGGCGGCGCGGCCTTCGACGTCCAGGCCGTATGCAGCGGTTTCGTTTATGCGCTGACCACCGCCGACAGCTTCGTGCGCGCGCGGCGCGCCCGCCATGCCCTGGTCATCGGCGCCGAAGTATTCTCCCGTATTCTGGATTGGAACGACCGCGCCACGTGCGTGCTGTTCGGCGACGGTGCCGGCGCGGTCGTCCTGTCCGCGTCCGACGAGCCCGGGATTCTGGCGGCGCAACTGCACGCCGATGGCAGCCAGACCAAAATCCTCTGCGCGGCGGGCAATGTGGCCTACGGCGAAGTGACCGGCGATCCTTTCCTGCGCATGGACGGGCAGGCCGTATTCAAGCAGGCGGTGAACGTGCTGGAACGCTCCGCGCGCGACGTCTGCGAGGAGGCCGGCGTGCCGCTGGGAGCCGTGGACCTGCTTATCCCCCATCAGGCCAACGTCCGCATCCTGAATTTCCTCGCCCGTAAATTGAATCTGCCCGCGGACAAACTGGTGGTCACGGTCGACCGCCATGCCAATACCTCCGCCGCCAGCGTACCGCTCGCGTTGGATGTCGCGCGCCGCGAAGGCCTCGCCAAGCCCGGCCAGCTCATCCTGATGCAGGGCGTCGGCGGCGGGTTCACCTGGGGTTCGGTGCTGGCGCGGCTGACCGCCTGAGCACCCTGTACAACGACAACCTGATCTGACCGTCAATCGATGAAAATCGCTTTCGTATTTCCCGGCCAGGGCTCGCAATCCGTCGGTATGCTGGATGCCTGGCAAGGCAACGCGGCCGTCGCCGATACGGTGGCGCGGGCGTCGGCGGCCCTGTCGCAGGACCTGGCGGCCTTGATCGCCCAGGGGCCGGCCGAACAGCTCAACCTGACCACCAATACCCAACCCGCGATGTTGACGGCCGGGGTCGCCGTTTACCAGGCCTGGCTGGCTGCAGGTGGGCGCCAACCGGACGTGGTCGCCGGACACAGCCTGGGCGAATACGCCGCGCTGACGGCCGCGAAGGCGCTGGCCCTCGAAGACGCGGTGCGCCTGGTGCGCATCCGTGCCGACGCCATGCAGGCCGCGGTGCCCGTGGGTGCCGGAGCCATGGCTGCCGTGCTTGGCCTGGACGACGACGCGGTGAAGGCTGCCTGCGCCCAGGCCGCTCAGGGCGAGGTGGTCGAGGCCGTCAATTTCAATGCGCCCGCCCAGGTCGTGATTGCCGGGCACAAGGCAGCGGTGGAACGCGCATGCGAAGCGGCCAAGGCGGCGGGTGCCAAGCGCGCGCTGCTGCTGCCGGTGTCGGCACCGTTCCATTCCAGCCTGTTGGAGCCGGCCGCGGCCGTGCTTTCCAGGGCGCTGGACGAAGTCGCCGTGTCCGCCCCCGCAATCCCCGTGGTAAACAACGTTGACGTGGCGATGCCCACCGATCCCGCTGCGATACGGGATGCACTGGTGCGGCAGGCCTGGCATCCCGTCCGTTGGGTGGAAACCCTGCGCGCCATGAAGGAGCAGGGCATCACCCATGTCATCGAATGCGGTCCTGGCAAGGTGCTGAGTGGCCTGGTCAAGCGTATCGACGGCGAGCTGACCGGCCTGGCGATTACCGATCCCGCCTCGCTGGATAGCGTGCTGGCCACGCTCGGGTCGAACTGACAAGGAAGTCGTACCATGGAACTGCAAGGAAAGATCGCGCTGGTTACCGGCGCCACCCGGGGCATCGGCAAGGCGATCGCCCATGAGCTCGCCACCCGTGGTGCGACCGTCGTCGGTACCGCTACGTCGGCCGCCGGCGCCGAAACGATAAGCGAGGCCCTGGCGCCGTTCAACGGCCGGGGCGTCGTGCTGGACGTGACGGACTCCCAGGCCTGCGAGGCGCTGGTGGAAGCGCTTGCCAAGGAAGGAGGTCCGCACATCCTGGTGAACAATGCGGGCATCACGCGCGATACGCTGGCCATGCGCATGAAGGACGATGACTGGAACGCGGTAATCGATACCAACCTGGCTGCCGTCTTTCGCCTGTCGCGCGCCGTCATGCGCGGCATGATGAAGGCGCGCTGGGGCCGCATCATCAATGTCACTTCCGTGGTCGGTTCCAGCGGCAACGCGGGACAGGCCAACTATGCGGCGGCCAAGGCGGGGGTGGCGGGCATGTCCCGTGCGCTTGCCCGGGAGCTCGGCAGCCGCAATATTACGGTCAATTGCGTGGCGCCCGGCTTCATCGATACCGACATGACGCGCGTACTGGGGGAAACCCAGACCGCCGCGCTGCTGCAGCAAATACCCGTGGGACGGCTGGGTTCGCCCGCCGACATCGCCCATGCGGTCGCATTCCTGGCCGGCCCCCAGGCCGGTTACATTACCGGGACCACGCTGCACGTCAACGGCGGCATGTATATGTAAATTAGCGGGTCCCGAATAGCCCGCCGAACGGCGTATTTTTCGGGAATCCATTTTTGTCACAGCCCGGCGTTGGCATTACGCTGCGCTTGGCTATAATTCGCGGGATTTTTCCCAATTGGAGATCTGCATGGAAAGCATCGAACAGCGCGTCAAGAAGATCGTCGCTGAACAACTTGGCGTCAATGAAGCCGAGATCAAGAACGAATCTTCCTTCCTTGACGACCTCGGTGCCGATTCGCTCGACATGGTTGAGCTGGTGATGGCTCTCGAAGATGAATTCGAGACCGAGATCCCCGACGAAGAGGCCGAGAAAATCACGACCGTGCAACAAGCGATCGACTACATCAATTCGCACGGCAAGCAATAAGCAATCAGCCTGTCTTTCCTTGCGCCATGGCGGTATCGCCGTGCGGGGAACCAGGGCGGTTTTTGGGTTATGCCGCGCGGATGCTGCGCGGGGCGCCAGTCGGCTGCCCCGTAATGCTGTTTTCCGCGCAAGCGGCGTATTCCAGGCCGCCTTTCTTTTGTCTGTTTAGGAGTCATCCGTGAAACGACGCGTCGTCATCACCGGACTCGGCATCGTGTCCCCCGTGGGCAATGACGTGTCCAGCGCCTGGGACAATATCGTCAACGGACGTTCCGGCATCGGCCGTATTACCCGTTTCGATCCTTCGGCGCTGACCACCCATATCGCGGGCGAAGTTCGCGATTTCGATGTCACGCACTATATCCCCGCCAAAGAAGCCCGTCAGATGGATACGTTCATCCACTACGGCCTTGCGGCGGGCGTCCAGGCCTGGCGCGACAGCGGCCTGGAGATCACCGATGCCAATGCGGAGCGCATCGGTGTCATCATCGGTTCGGGCATCGGCGGATTGCCGCGCATCGAGGAAACGCAGACCGATCTGCTGGCGCGCGGTCCGCGTCGTATTTCGCCCTTTTTCGTACCCGGCGCGCTGATCAACCTGATCTCCGGTCAGCTGTCCATCATGTATGGATTCAAGGGGCCGAGCTATGCGGTGGTCTCGGCATGCACCACCGGCCTGCACAGCATCGGCGATTCGGCTCGCCTTATCGAATACGGCGACGCTGACGTGATGATCGCCGGCGGTGCGGAATCCACCGTATCGCCCCTGGGCATTGGCGGCTTTGCCGCGATGCGGGCCCTGTCCACGCGCAATGACGACCCCACGACCGCCTCGCGTCCCTGGGACCGCGATCGTGACGGTTTCGTGCTGGGCGAGGGCGCCGGCGTGGTGGTGCTCGAAGAATACGAGCACGCCAAAAAACGAGGCGCGCGCATCTACGGTGAATTCGTCGGCTACGGCATGAGTTCCGACGCGCATCACATCACCGCGCCGAACCAGGACGGTCCGCGCCGCGGCGTCATCAATGCGCTGCGCAACGGCGGCCTGAATCCGGAGGACGTGCAGTACGTCAATGCGCACGGTACGTCCACGCCCCTGGGCGACAAGAATGAATCGGATGCGTTGAAGCTGGCCTTCGGCGACCATGCGCGCAAGCTGGTCATCAATTCCACCAAGTCGATGACCGGCCACCTGCTCGGCGCGGCAGGCGGCATCGAAGCGGTCTTTACCACGCTGGCGGTCTATCACCAGATCTCCCCGCCGACCATCAACCTGTTCAACCAGGATCCCGAGTGCGACCTGGACTACTGCGCGAACGAGGCGCGGGAGATGATGATCAACGTGGCGCTGTCCAACTCCTTCGGGTTCGGCGGCACCAACGGGTCGATGGCCGTGCGTCGGGTTTGAGGGAGCCTGCGTGCACCCGGATTGGACGTTGCGCGTACCTATCCTGCGGCCTCGGCTGGCCGCATGGTTGGACGGCGCCGTAATGGCGGCCGCGCTGGCCGCGCCGTCGCTGGCCCTGTATGGGCGGGCGCTCCCTGTGCCGGCCTTGCTGGCCGCCGGTGCCGCCGCCATTGCCGGCGTCCTGGCGATCAGGCGCTGCCGTCCGGCAGTCCGGGCAATCCGCATGGATCGCGACGGGGCCTTTCATCTGCGCATGCGTGACGGCTGGTATCCCGCCGAATGGGTCGCTGCCTGGCGCGGGCCGCGCTGGCTGACCCTGCGGGCGCGCCTGCCTCGACCGGTTTGTAACAGCGCCGCCCTGCCTGGCGGTTGCGTCACCTTTACCGTGTGGCAAGATGGGCTGCACGCCTCCGCCTGGCGCCGTACCTGCTTGCTGGCAAGCCGGCGCCTGTGCCGCGCGCCCGCCCGCCGTGCGGCGAGGACGCCATGAG
This sequence comes from Bordetella sp., assembly GCF_057362025.1. Taxonomy (NCBI): domain Bacteria; kingdom Pseudomonadati; phylum Pseudomonadota; class Betaproteobacteria; order Burkholderiales; family Alcaligenaceae; genus Bordetella; species Bordetella sp. Next base: position 78,667 of record NZ_JBMQQZ010000094.1, read on the forward strand.
CGAACGGGACATCGACGCCGAACTGGTCGCCCGGGTCCAGCGCGGCGACAAGAAAGCCTTCGATCTGCTGGTCCTGAAGTACCAGCGCAAGATCATGCGCCTGCTTTCCCGCATGATTCGCGACCAGTCGGAAATCGAGGACGTGGCGCAGGAAGCCTTCATCAAGGCCTACCGCGCCTTGCCCCAGTTCCGGGGGGACAGCGCTTTTTACACCTGGTTGTACCGGATCGCCATCAATACGGCGCGCAACTGGCTTGCGTCCAATGGACGACGGCCCAGCACGCCCAACGCCCTCGAAAATGAGGACGGTGAAACTTTTAACGAAACCGACAACCTAAGCGATATCAGCACCCCGGAAGCAATGGTCGCCAGCCGCGAAATCGCGGAAACCGTGAACGCGGCCATACAGGGCTTGCCCGAAGAATTGCGTACGGCTATCGTCCTGCGGGAAATTGAAGGTATGAGTTACGAAGACATCGCCCAGAGCATGGGTTGTCCGATCGGTACAGTCCGGTCGCGCATATTCCGAGCCCGGGAAGCGGTGGCCGCGCGGTTGCGGCCCCTGCTTGGGAACGATGCCGATCGTCGTTGGTAAGGAGCTGGAGTCATGCAAAGATCATCTGTTTCCGTCGGCGCCGAGGACACCAGCTGGGAAGATTCGGTGTCGGCATGGATGGACGGCGAAGGCGCCGAGGAATGGCTGGACGGCCTGGAAGTGGCCGAAGGCCGGGAAACCTGGGATACGTATCACTTGATAGGCGACGTGCTCCGCAACCCCGAACTGTCCATTGTCCCCTCGCCGGCGTTCCAGGCCCGTTTGTCGGCCGCCCTGGCCAATGAACTTCCCATCGTCGCGCCCCGCCGGCGCCGCACGATGCGGCCCGCCTGGCGCTTCGGCCTTTCCGGCTTTGCGATGGCTGCCGCGGTGGCGTCCGTCGCCTGGGTTGCGCAACCGTACCTGTCCGGAAGCAGCGACGCGCCCACGGCCGAAACCCGGGTGCTGGCCGATGCCAGCACGGTGTCCGCCGACGATCCCAGCCTGAGCGACTATCTGGAAGCGCACCGGCAGCTCGCGGGCCCCACGGCCATCCGGCAAGTCTCTTTCGATGTCGGAGCGGGGCGCTGATGACCGTTGCGGCGGTGGGTGTCCCATCGTTCCTGTCGCGGCCGACCTTGCGCGCGGCCGAGGTGTCGACGCGGGTTGGACGCGGACTGGCCTCGGTATCCGCGGCGGTGGCGGCGGCCCTGTTCGCGATCAGTGCCGGTCTGGCGCATGCCCAGGCCGCCCCGGTATCGCCCAGTGTCGCCATGCCGGAGCCGGAAGCCCAGGCCTTGCTTGCGCGTATCCAGGATGCGGCGTCCAAGCTCGATTATTCCGGTATCTTCACCTATCAGCAGGGTGAAACCATCCAGTCGTCCCGGGTCGTGCACGTGGTGGATGGCAGCGGAGAACGCGAACGCATCGAAGTGCTGGATGGGCAGCCGCGCGAGTACCTGCGGCATAACGACGAAATCCAATGCCTGGTGCCCGAGCACAAAACGGTGCTCGTGCAGCACAAGCGCGCCGAGCAGTTTCCCGGCCTGCTGCTGGGGTCGCCGACCGCGCTGACCAAGTACTATCGCGTGCTCATGCAGCCCGTGCCACATCGGGTAGCGGGCCGCGAATGCCGCATCATCACCATCGAACCCCTGGACAAGGACCGGTACGGCTACCGCCTGTGCGCGGATACGGAAAACGACCTGTTGCTGAAGGCCCAGACGCTATCCAACGCCTCTACCGTGGTGGAGCAGGTCGCTTTCACCGCCCTGCGGCTGGGCGCCACGGTCGATCCTGGTCAATTGCAATCGCGCTGGAACACCAAGGACTGGAAGATCCAGCAGGGCAATATGAACCCGGTGGATCTGGTCGCGCAAGGCTGGCGTATTCCCTACCCGGCCGGATTCATGCCCGTTTCACAGGTGGCGCGCGTCATGGCCCATGGCGATGCGGTCAGCCAACTGGTATTGTCCGATGGATTGGCCGCGATCTCGGTCTTCATCGAGCCTTATGATAAGAAGCGCAATCGTCACCAGCCGCACGGCCTGTATCGGCGCGGGCCGATCAACGTCTACGGCATGCGGATCGCGGATTTCTGGGTCACGGTCCTCGGCGAGGTTCCTGCGCCCACGCTCGAGAAGCTCGCCAAGGCTACCGAATACGTGCCGCCCCCAGTGGCGCCCAAGTAAACAGCAGATGCCCCCAGGGGCTCGCCCGGAGCACATTGAATGATTCTGTCCACCGTGTCGAAAGTACCCGTCCGGCGGTTTTTTCCTGCTGGACTGTCGCAGGACGTCGCGCGTTTTGTCGGCCGTGAGTCCGCCCGGCGGTGCCTGGCGGTACTGCTGGCCGCGGCCATGCTCGGCGGCGCCGGCTTGAGCGCGCCCGCCAGCGCCGCCCAGACGGCCACGACCGGGCCGGCGATGATGCTGCCCGATTTCACGTCCATCGTCGAAAAGGCCGATCCCGCGGTCGTGAACATCCGCACTACCGCCACCATACCGGTGCGTAGCGGTCCGCAGGATCCGTACGATCTGTTCCGTTTCTTCTTCGGCCCCGATTTCCAGCCTCCGGGCATGCCTGAAATGCCGGGCCAGCGTCCGCGCGACCGCCAGCAGCAGCCCAAGCAGCCGCAACAGCAGCCGCAGGAGCGCACCGTGCCGCGCGGTGTCGGCTCGGGATTCTTCATTTCTGCGGACGGCTACGTCCTGACGAACAACCATGTGGTCAGCGACGCCACCGACATTTTCGTCACCTTGACCGATGGCCGCGAGTTCAAGGCCAAGGTGATCGGCACTGACGAACGAACCGATGTGGCGTTGCTGAAGATCGATGCCAAGGGCATGCCGTTCCTGCCGATCGGCGACGACAGCAAGATCAAGAAGGGCCAATGGGTACTGGCCATCGGCTCGCCCTTCGGCCTGGACTCCACGGTGACCGCCGGTATCGTCAGCGCGATCAACCGCGACACTGGCGAGTATCTGCCCTTCATCCAGACCGATGTCGCGGTGAATCCGGGCAACTCGGGCGGTCCGCTGTTGAATCTGCAGGGTGAGGTCATCGGCATCAATTCGCAGATCATCTCGCGCAGCGGCGGTTTTATGGGTATTTCCCTGGCCATCCCGATCGACGAGGTCATGCGCGTGGTCGACGAACTGCGCGCGACGGGCAAGGTCACACGCGGCCGCATCGGTGTGCAGATCGGCGAAGTCACCAATGACGTTGCCATTGCCCTGGGGCTGGCCCGCGCGGAAGGCGCACTGGTCAGCAGCGTCGAAGGCGACAGCCCGGCCGATGCCGCCGGCGTGCAGCCGGGTGACGTCATCCTGCGCTTCAACAACAAGCCGATCGCGCGCTGGTCGGATCTGCCCCGGATGGTCGGCGAAACCAAACCCGGCACGGTGGCGCCCCTGCAGGTCTGGCGCAAGGGTAAGAACGTTACGCTCAGCGTGAAAGTGGCGGAAATCCCACAAACCAAGACGCCGGTGGCCAAGAAGGCCGAGCCGGACAAGGAGCCGGCCGCCTCGAGCGCCCTGGGCCTGACGGTGGTGCCGGTGCCGACGGCCACCCAGGGCAAGATGAAGATCAAGGGCGGCGTGATGGTGCGGGGTGCCGCCGGGCAGGCCGACCAGGCGGGTATCCAGGAGGGCGATATCGTCCTGGCGGTGGGTGATACCGATATCACCTCGCCCGAGCAGTTCGTGCAGGTGGCGGGTAAGGTCGATAAGGCCAAGCCGGTGCCGCTGCTGATCCGCCGGGCCGACCAGACGCAGTGGGTGGTGATCCAGCCCGGCAAGTAGGCCCAAGACCGGCTAAAATCGCTGGTTGCCGCAAAGAGGGGGCGCATGGCGCCCCCTCCTTATTGGCGCACCTGTTCCTTTCTTTTCCCCACCCCTATGCGTCATATCCGTAACTTTTCGATCATCGCCCACATCGATCATGGCAAGTCGACCCTGGCCGACCGCCTGATCCATCGCTGCGGCGGATTGGCGGATCGCGAGATGTCGGCACAGGTTCTCGATTCCATGGACATCGAGCGCGAGCGCGGCATCAGCATCAAGGCGCAAACGGCGGCGCTGGAATACAAGGCCGCCGACGGCCAGGTCTATAACCTGAACCTCATCGACACCCCGGGCCACGTGGACTTTTCCTACGAGGTCAGCCGGTCGCTCTCGGCATGCGAAGGCGCGCTGCTGGTCGTCGACGCCTCGCAAGGGGTAGAGGCGCAGACGGTGGCGAACTGCTACACCGCCATCGAACTGGGCGTGGAAGTGCTGCCGGTACTGAACAAGATGGATCTGCCGCAAGCGGACCCGGACGGCGCCCGCCAGGAAATCGAGGACGTGATCGGCATCGACGCGTCGCGCGCCATCCCCGCCAGCGCCAAGACGGGTATGGGCATCGACGATATCCTGGAAGCCATCGTGCGCGACGTCCCGCCGCCCAAGGGCAGCCCGACGGAGCCCCTGCAGGCGCTGATTATCGACTCGTGGTTCGATAACTACGTCGGCGTGGTCATGCTGGTGCGCATCGTCAACGGCGTGCTGCGCCCGAAGGACAAGATTCTGCTGATGGCCGCCGGTGCCACGCACTTGTGCGAACAGGTCGGCGTGTTCACGCCCAAATCCGTGTCGCGCCAGGCGCTTAGCGCCGGCGAAGTGGGTTTCGTCATCGCCGGCATCAAGGAATTGGCGCATGCCAAGGTGGGCGATACCGTGACGCTGGCCGGCCAGCCCGCGGCGGGGCCGCTGCCGGGGTTCAAGGAGGTCAAGCCGCAGGTGTTCGCCGGCCTGTACCCCGTGGAAAGCAGCGAATACGACCAGTTGCGCGATTCCCTGGAAAAGCTCAAGCTGAACGACGCCGCGCTCATGTTCGAACCGGAAGTCTCGCAGGCGCTGGGCTTCGGCTTTCGCTGCGGGTTCCTCGGGCTATTGCACATGGAAATCGTGCAGGAGCGGCTCGAACGCGAATTCGACATGGACATCATCACCACCGCGCCGTCGGTGGTGTATGAAGTCGAGCTGCGCGATGGCGAGGTCATCACCATCGAAAGTCCCTCGCGCCTGCCCGAGGTCGGCAAGATCGCCGAGATCCGCGAGCCCGTCGTCAAGGTCACCTTGTTCATGCCGCAAGAGTATGTCGGCCCCGTGATGACGCTGTGCAACAACAAGCGCGGCACGCAGGTCAACATGAGCTATCACGGCCGCCAGGTTCACCTGGTGTACGAGATCCCCCTGGCCGAGATCGTGCTGGATTTCTTCGACAAGCTGAAGTCCGTATCGCGCGGCTATGCGTCGATGGACTACGAGTTCCTGGAGTACCGCTCGGCCGACGTGGTCCGGGTGGACCTCCTGATCAATGGCGACAAGGTCGACGCGCTCTCCATGATCGTCCACCGCAGCAACGCGCGCTATCGCGCGCGTGATGTGGTCTCGCGCATGCGGGGTCTGATCCCGCGCCAGATGTTCGACGTCGCTATCCAGGCCGCCATCGGCGCCGAAGTGATCGCCCGGGAAAACGTCAAGGCGCTGCGTAAGAACGTGCTCGCCAAGTGCTATGGCGGGGACATTACGCGCAAGAAGAAGCTGCTGGAAAAGCAGAAGGCCGGCAAGAAGCGGATGAAGCAGGTCGGCAGCGTTGAAATACCCCAGGAGGCCTTCCTGGCCATCCTGCAGGTTGAAGACAAATAAATAAGAGCGAGAAGGCATCACATATGAGCTGGAACTTTGCGCTGATTCTGTTCGTCCTGCTGGTGGTCACCGGCATCATCTGGTTGTTGGACATCACCGTTTTGCGCAAGGCGCGGCGGCGCAAGGGAGAAGAGGCGGCGGCCCGCTTCGATCCTGCTGTGATCGGCGATGCAGGAGAGGCCGAGCGGCTGCGGCGCGAAGCGGCGGAAGCGGCCTCGCGCGTGCCATGGTGGGTCGAATACGCCGTCAGCTTCTTCCCCGTCATCCTTTTCGTGTTCGTGCTGCGATCCTTCGTGGTGGAACCCTTCCGCATCCCGTCGGGCTCCATGTTGCCGACCTTGGAGTCGGGCGACCTGATCCTGGTCAACAAGTTCAGCCGCGGCATACGGTTGCCGATCATCGACAAGAAAATCCTGGATACCGGCGCCCTGCAGCGTGGCGACGTCATCGTCTTCCGCTACCCCGTCGACCCCGATGTGGACTACATCAAGCGGGTCGTCGGCCTGCCGGGTGACGAAATCGCCTACCTGGACAAGAAACTATATGTAAACGGCCAGGAAGTGAAACACATCCGCGACGGCAATTATTTCGAACCCGACCGCGTCGCCTATATCAATCGATATAAGGAAAAGTTAGGCGACGTTACGCATGATATCCTGCTTGATGATGATAAATACCAGGAGTACGGCCCCATTTGGCAATTCCCGCACCTGGACAACTGCCAGTACAGCCGCAATGGCGTGCGCTGCAAGGTCCCGGCCGGCGAGTACTTCGCCATGGGGGATAACCGCGACAACAGCGCGGACAGCCGCTACTGGGGATTCGTTCCGGACGGTAATATCGTGGGCAAGGCCTTCTTCATCTGGATGAATTTCTCCGATCTAAGCCGGATCGGACGATTCAATTGACATGTCGCTTGACGCGCTTCAAACCCGTCTGGACCACCGTTTCGGCGATGCGGCCCTGTTGGAACAGGCGCTGACTCATCGCAGTCATGGCGCGCGCCATAACGAACGACTGGAATTCCTGGGCGATGCCGTCCTGAATTTCGTCGTCGCGTCGATGTTGTTCGAACGCTTCCAAAAAATCGATGAAGGCGATCTTTCACGCCTGCGCGCCAACCTTGTCAAGCAGGCGTCGCTGGCCGACATCGCGCAAAAGCTCGATCTTTCGCAGGACCTGCGCCTGGGCGAGGGCGAACTCAAAAGTGGCGGCTTTCGCCGGCCTTCCATCCTGGCCGACACACTGGAGGCCATCTTCGGCGCCGTTTTCCTGGATGGCGGCTTCGACGCCGCGCGTCGCGTCATCGCCAAGCAATACCAACCCGTGCTGGCCACCGTGGACCCAAAGACCCTGGGCAAGGACGCCAAGACCTTGCTGCAGGAATTCCTGCAAGGCCGCAAAATGGCCCTGCCTGTTTATACGGTGATCGCCACGCATGGCGCGGCGCACAGCCAGCAGTTTGAAGTCGAGTGCGCCATCGCGCCCCTGGACATCAAGGTAACGGCACCCGGAGCCAGCCGGCGAGCCGCGGAGCAATCCGCCGCCAAGCTGGCGCTGGATGCCGCGCTCGCGGCCAGCCCGCCCAAGGCCGGACGCCGGGCGCCGCGTGCACGCAAAACCGCGCAGCTGTCGCTGCCGGTCGCCGTCGCCCAAGAAATCAAATGACCCAGGAACAACCTACCCGATGCGGCTTCGTCGCCATCGTGGGCCGCCCCAATGTGGGCAAGTCCACGCTGAACAACGCGCTGATCGGCAGCAAGATATCGATCGTGTCGCGCAAGGCGCAGACCACGCGGCATCGCATACACGGTGTGCTCACGCGCGACCACGACCAGTTCGTTTTCGTCGATACCCCGGGCTTCCAGACACGGCACGGCGGGACCATGAATCGCATGATGAACCGCGTGGTGACCCAGGCGCTGGCCGATGTCGACGTCGTCGTGCACGTCGTGGAGGCCGGGAAATGGTCGGAAGGGGACGCCAAACTGCTGCCCATGCTGCCCGCCGGCGACCGTACCATTCTCGCGGTGAACAAGGTCGACGCGCTGAAGGACCGGAATAGCCTGTATCCCTTCGTGGCGAAGGTTAGCGCGCTGCATCCCTACGGAGCGGTGGTGCCGGTCAGCGCCGCGCGAAATCGGCAGCTGGACGATCTGCTCAATGAAATCGCCAAGCGTCTGCCCGAAGGGGAGCACATGTTCGAGCCGGACACGCTGACGGACCGGCCCATGCGTTTCATCGCCGCAGAACTGGTGCGCGAAAAGATTTTCCGCCTGGTCGGCGACGAATTGCCCTACGGCTGTACCGTCGTCATCGAGCAATGGGAAGAAACGGAGAAGGGCGCCCGCGTGGCGGCATGCATCGTCGTCGAACGCGAAAGCCACAAGCCCATCCTGCTGGGGGCTGGCGGCCAACATATGAAGCGCATCGCCACGGAGGCGCGCCTGGAAATCGCCAAAATGCTGGACAAGCCCGTGCACCTGGAAATCTATATCAAGGTGCGCAAGGGTTGGTCCGACCGCGAAGAGGCGCTGCGCGACCTGGGATATGAGTAAACGCGGCACACGCGTCCAGGATACTTCCGGCTACATGCTCCATGCCACCCCGTGGCGTGAAACCTCGCTGATCGTGCAGACATTCTCCCGCGATCACGGCTGTGTGGCGCTGGTCGCCAAGGGCGCCAAGCGCCCGTACTCCAGCCTGCGTCCGGTCTTGTCCGCCTTCCAGCCGCTGGCGCTTTCGTGGTCCGGCGGGGGGGAAGTCAAGACCTTGACGCGCGCGGAGGTGGCCGGCATCCGGCCGCTGGCGGGGCCGTCCCTGATGTCGGCGTGGTACATGAACGAACTGCTGCTGCGCTTGTTGCCGCGCGAGGACGCGCACCCCGTGCTGTTCGACGCCTACGATACCGCGCTGACGCAATTGGCTGGCGGTACCCGTGCCGCGGGCGCCTTGCGGCGTTTCGAATGGACCCTGCTCCGGGAAACCGGCTATGGCGTGGACGAAGCCATGCCGGACTTCGACGACCCGGCCATCGAGCCGCGGCTGCGGCACGACCTGCGGGAACGGCTGGCGGAAATCCTGGCGGGCCGGCCGTTGTCGACGCGGCGCGTGCTGCTCGATCTTCAGACCCGCCGGCTGTCCACGCGCTTGCCCAGCAGATAGCCGCAAACGGCCCATATCGCCGCGCAGGCGGCGCCCACCACGGCGACCAGCGTAGCGCCATGGCCCAGTGCGTCCACGCCCGTCTTCACCCATGCGCTGGCGGCATCGCCGGCACGGTAGACCACGGTATCGATGAAGTTCTTGGCCTTGTACTTGGCTTCGGCGTCGACCGTCGTGAAGACCATCTCGCGTCCCGGGCGCACCAATGCGTACTCGCCGACGCGGCGCAGCACCATGACGACGGCCAGTACGGCGAACACCGGTGCGACTGCCAACACCGCGAAACCCACGCACACGACCAGCGGCACCGCGGTCAGCAGGAAGGCGACACCCAGGCGCTGGGCCAGGCGTCCGGTCAGGAAGAGCTGGGTCAGCATGGCAAGGGCCTGCACCGCGAAATCCAGCGCGCTGAACACACGGATGCGTTCCGCCGACGAGGTAAAGGCATCGGCGACCAGCCTGGCTTGTTCCATGTACAGAAAGGTGCTGGCCGTGGCGAGCAGGATGACGAAAGCGGCCAGCCCCAGTAGCAGCGGCGAAGTGAACGTGCGCGTCGCGCCGGCCAGTATGCCGCCCCCGATCGGGCGGCCTGGCGAAGCCGCATCGCCCGGGCTCGTTTCCAAGCCTGTGCCGGCTTCATCCGCCCCGGCGCCCGCCGTGCCCCGCCAGCGCATCAGCCAGGATTTCATGGGCAGCGTCAGCGACAGCAGGCCGGCCGATAGCAGGATCAATCCTGGGGCACCGAGTACGCCGGCCAGCGCGGCCCCCAGGGCGGGACCGGCCAGGCCGCCGGTGCTGGCGCCGGCGGCGATGAAGGCGAACAGGCGCTTGGCCTGGGCCGTGCGAAACACATCCGCCATCAGGCTCCAGGCCACCGACACGACGAAGAGATTGAACACCGATAGCCAGACGTAGAACGCCCGTGCCGGCCACAGATTGCCGGGTTGCCGGTACAGCCAGCCCGCGAAACCGACCAGCGTAAGCGCGAAAAAGGCGTAGGTCCAGGTAACGAAGTCCGCGCGCGGCACGCGGCGGGCCAGCCAACCGAAGCAGGGTACGGCTACCAGCATGACGACGAAGGTCGCGGTGAACAGCCATTGCAGCTTGTCGACCCCGGCGGCGACCCCCAGCGTTTCGCGGATGGGGCGCAGCATGAAATAACCGGTGAACAGGCAGAAGAAAAACGCGAAGCCGCACGTCGCGGCCATGCCTTCGCCCGGACGGATGTTCAGCGCCCGTTGCAGGCGGCCGGCCGGCGATGCGTGAGGCACGGCGGGGGCGTCACCCATGACGCCGTCAGGCGAACAGGGCGGCGATGCGTTCGCGCGTGGCTGCGTCGGGCTGCCTGCCCATGCCGGCCAACAGGTTGTCCTGCATATTCGCCGGCTTGGATGTCGCCGGAATCACGGCGGTCACCGCGGGATGGCCGACGATGAATTTGAGGAAAATCTGTGCCCAGGATGTGCAATCGATGTCGGCGGCCCATTCCGGCAGCGCTTTGCCCCGCACCTGGCGGAACAGGGCGCCGTCCTGGAAGGGGCGGTTGATCAGTACCGCCACCCCATGTGCCTGGCAGGCCGGCAGCAGCCGCCTTTCCGCGCCGCGCGCTGTGACCGACAGATTGATCTGCACGAAATCCGGCTTTTCGCGTTCCACCAGGCGTGTCAGTTCTTCCTGCGCCGATTCGGTGTAGTGCGTAATGCCCAGGTAGCGCGTCACGCCCTGTTGCTTGAGCTCGCGGAGCAGCGCCAGTTGCGTGGCGGTATCCACCAGGTTGTGCACCTGGATCAGATCCAGTTTGCGGGTGCGTAGGGCGGCTTCGGAGTTCCGTACCTGGCGCATGCCGGCGTCACGGCCGCTGGCGCCTATCTTGGTTGCCAGGAATACATCGCCGCGCGCGCCCAGCCGGGTCAGCAGCTCGCCCGTGACGGCTTCGGCGTCGCCGTAGCTGGGCGCGGTATCGATGACGGCGTTCCGGCGCGCCGATGCCAGGAGGCGCTGCACCACGCCCTGCAACGGGACCAGCCCTTCTTTGTCTTTCGGGGATACGTCGAAGGTATCCGCCGTACCCAGGCCGATGACAGGCAGCCGTTCCCCGGTGGACGGGATGGCGCGGCGGAGCATGACCGGCGTGCTTGCCGCTTTCGAGGCGCCGGCCGCGCCCGCGGCCCCAGGCGCATTGGCGGCATCGCTGGCGTTTGCGGCATGTGCCAGCCAGTTCGAGGCCAGCGCGGCGATCGGGGCGTCAAGCAGGAAGCGTCGGCGGCTTGGCATTGTCGTGTACTCCGAAAAGAAAAGGGGCTCACGAATTGCGAGCCCTTCGACCATCGGCGGGGGGATGTCCCCCCGCTGTACCGCAGTTTGCGTTGTGCCGCCAGTAGGCGATCAGTTTCGGTTGCCGCCGCTGAACACGCTGAGCAGCATCAGCAGGTTCGAGAAGACGTTGTAGACATCCAGGTAGATGGCCAGCGTGGCGGACACATAGTTGGTTTCTCCCCCGTTGACCACTCGCTGCAGATCCACCAGCATGAAGGCGGAGAAGATCACGATGGCCAGGACCGAGATGGTCAGCATCAGCGCGGGCAACTGCAGGAAGATGTTGGCCAGCGCGGCGACGAGGATGATGATTGCGCCGGTGAACAGCCATTTCTGCAAGTTGGAGAGGTCGCGCTTGATGGTCGTCGCCATCGTCGCCATGGCGCCGAACACCACGGCGGTACCGCCGAAGGCCGTCATGATCAGCTGCGAGCCGTTGTTCAGGCCCAGAACGAAGCCCAGCAGGCGCGACAGCATGACGCCCATGAAGAATGTGAAGGCGAGCAGCAACGCCACGCCCAGGCCGGAGTTCTTGTTCTTCTCGATGGCGAACATCAGCCCGAAAGCGCCCAGCAGGAAGACAATGGCCGACATGCCCGGGCTGGCGCCCATGACACGGTTCAGCCCGGTATACAGACCCACCGCCGCCCCCAATACCGTGGGGATCATGGACAGCGCCAGCAGCCAGTAGGTATTGCGCAGGACGCGGTTGCGAACCACCTCGCCCGGTGCGCCGGCGTAGGCGCCCGCGCGGTTGAAGGGGGAAGGACGATAATCGTTCATGTGACGAGCTCCTGGTAGGGGGCCATTCAGCGATGGCTACGATGCTTTGACGCAACCAAAGTCTGACAGTTCCCTGAATTATAAAGGCTAGTGACCAAAGATTAACTCAGACCGCCGAAGACCGATAGTGTGCCGGCGGACCGGGCCGGCCCGGCAAGGCGCGTACGAGGGGGGCCGGAGGACCCGGCCCGGGCGCCCGGCACGCCACCTCCCATCCCATCCCCTTTGGCGCCGCGCGTACGGTACAAGCTTATTCCATTGGACCGCTCCCGGTGGCGTCCGTTCCGTACCCGGATAATTTCAGCCGGGCCGAAGCCGCCGGATCACCCGGTCCACCAGCTCGGGCAACTCTGCCTCCAGCGATTGCCGGACATGGTCCATGGCCTCGTCCAGCGCCCGCTGGACCGTATGTTCCAGTTCCGCCTGCAGCGCCGCGCGCAGGACCGGATCCGGCGGCGGCGCCATTCCCGGCCGGGCGACGACGTCGGTCAGGATGGGCGGGTCGTTGATGCTGTCGACCTTTTGCGTCAACGTCGGGATGGCGGGATCGGTATCGCGATAGTCCATGATTCCTCCAGAGGGCCGTCTCCGCACGCGGCGTACCGCGAGCCCGGGCGATATGCGCCGCCGGAGCGGTCAGTTCGTGGCCTTGCCGCCGATGGCGTGGCTGTGCGGCGATTCGCCACGCGCCTGGTAGTCGCGCCAACGCTGGCGTGCGGCCGGGCGGTCTTCGCCGTCCGCGGACACGATCTCCAGTATGCGCGGGAATGCGTCGTAATGGGGCGGGCAATGATCGTCCAGGTTGAGCAACCAGGGCGCGGGGCGGTCGGCCGTGGCGGGCAGGACCGCCGCGGCCGGATCGGCCGCCGTCAGGACGACCGGCGTTTCAGCCGCCAGAGGGTCTGTCACCAGGACGTGCGGCACGAAGGCAATGTCGTCGAATGCCCACAGCATGCGGTCGAAGGCATTCAGCCGCAGGGGGTCGGCGCAGTACACCACCAGCGGCTGGCCCGCCAGGTATTGCTTGCGCGCCACCTGGCAGGCCGTGCGCAGCCTGTCCGGCGCGCCGAAGGCGAAGTCGATGCGAGCCATGGCCGTTGCGGTTCCCGTGATGCGCGTCCGGGCTTCAGAGCTGGTTCAGCAGGTATTGCATCAGCAGCGGGACCGGGCGCGCCGTCGAGCCCTTTTCCTTGCCGCCGCGCCAGGCCGTGCCGGCGATATCCAGATGGGCCCACGGATACGCCTTGGCAAAGCGGGACAGGAAGCAGGCCGCCGTCACGGCGCCGGCCGGCGGGCCGCCGATATTGGCCATGTCGGCGAAATTGGACTTCAGTTGTTCCTGGTAGGCATCGTCCAGGGGCATGCGCCAGGCCGTGTCCAGGGATTCCCGTCCGGCGCGCAGCAGGGCGTCCGCCAGGGCGTCGTTCTTGGAGAACAGGCCGCTGTTGACGTTGCCCAGCGCCACCACGCAGGCCCCGGTCAGCGTGGCGATGTCGATGACCGCCGACGGCTTGAAGCGTTCCGCGTAGGTCAGCGCATCGCACAGGATCAGGCGGCCTTCGGCGTCGGTATTGAGGATTTCGATGGTCTGGCCCGACATGCTGGTGACCACGTCGCCGGGCTTGTTGGCCTTGCCGCTGGGCATGTTTTCGCAGGTCGGGATCAGGCCCACGACGTCCAGGGGCAGTTGCAGTTCGGCCAACGCGCGGAAGGCACCCAGCACGCTGGCGGCGCCGCACATGTCGAACTTCATTTCATCCATGGTGGCGGCGGGCTTGATGGAAATGCCGCCCGAATCGAAGGTGATGCCCTTGCCCACCAGCACGATGGGGCCGGCTCCGTCCTTGGTCGTCTTGCGGGCGGGCTTGCCCGCATGCCGCAGGACGATGAAGCGCGGCGGTTCGTCCGATCCCCGCGCCACGGAGAGGAAGGCTCCCATGCCCAGGGCTTCGATCTGCTTGCGGTCCATGACCTGGACCTTTACCGATTTGTACGCGCGTTCCAGCTTGCGGGCGGTTTCGCCCAGGTAGGTCGGCGTGCACAGGTTGCCCGGCAGATTGCCCAGCGTGCGCGCGAGTTCCATGCCGTTGGCGATGGCGCCGCCTTCGCGCAGGCCGGCCTGTACGTGGGTGGCATCGCCGCGTTCGATGCAGTGGACGATCTTGCGCAGCTTGGGGCGGGCCTCGCGGTCGGGCTTGCCGAAGCTTTCGTCGTAGTGATAAGTGGCGCTGCCCGCGGCGACGGCCGCCTGGCGCGCACGGGCGCGTATCGGGGTGTCCTCGATCGGGACCGAGACCAGCGTGGAGGCGCCTTCGGTCAACTGGGCACTGACGCAATAGGCGGCGAACGCCTGTTCCGCGGCGGCATGCGCCCGGGCGGAGTATTCCTCCTGCTTGCCCAGGCCCACCAGCACGACGCGCTGCGCCGACACGCCGGGCAGCGAGCGCAGCAGTAGCGTGGTGCCCTGGCGGGCGCGGAATTCGGATTTCACTACCGTACGCAGCGCACCGTTGCTGGCGCGATCGATCAGGTCGGCCGCGGCAGTCAGGACGCCTTCGGCGAAGACACCCACTGCGAGCGCGGCGGTCTTAACCTGGTGCAGGGAGGCGGTGCTGTGTGTGCTAAATTCCAATGACATTGAAGGCGTTCCCGTATGCGTCGATAATTGGCGATTATCTCGCATATTCTCCCATGTCTCTATTCAAACGATCGGTCGTCAGCGAGATCACCAGCCACGCTGGCGTTGTCTTCTCTACGCTCGTGGTGGTCTGGCTCAGTGTGTTGCTGGTGCGCCTGCTGGGCGAAGCCGCGGGCGGCACCATCGGTCCGGACGTCGTGTTCGGCTTGGCGGCGTTTTCCACCATCACCGCGCTGCCCACCATTCTTTCCGTGGCGCTGTTCATCGCCGTGCTGACCACGGTCACGCGCAACTACCGCGAATCGGAAATGGTCGTCTGGTTCGCCAGCGGCCTGTCGCTGGCCGATTGGCTGCGCCCTGTCATGCGCGTGGCGGTGCCGGTGGGCGTCATGGTGGCGGTTCTGACACTGGTGGCGTCGCCCTGGGCTTATCGGCAGATCGGCGAGTACCGCCAGCGGTTCGAGCAGCGCTCGGACCTGTCCAAGGTAACGGCGGGGCAGTTCGGCGAATCCCAGGATGGCGCACGGGTTTTCTTTGCCGAAGAACCCACCAAAAAGGGCGACGAACTGGGTCACGTCTTCGTGCGCGCGATCGATCCGGAGTGGCTCAGCGTATTGACCGCGGCCAGCGCGCGCACGGAAACGATGCCCAACGGCGATCGTTTCCTGGTCCTGAGCGCAGGACACCGGTATGACCTCAAGCCGGGCTCGGCGGAATTCCGCATGGTCAATTTCGGCCAGTATGGCGTGCGGCTGGAAAGCAAGTCCACCGCCGATCCCGCCGCCGAGGCCCGCGCCGCGGCCGAACGCTCCAGCAAGGCGCGCAGTACCTTTCAACTGATCGAGGACAATACCCTCAATGCCTGGTCGCAGGTGATGTGGCGTATTTCCATGCCCGTGGCGGCGCTGGTCCTGGCCATCATGGCGATACCGCTGGGGGCCGTGAATCCGCGGCTGGGGCGCTCCGGCGACCTGCTGATCGCGGGGCTCGTAGCCTTGCTTTACATGAATCTGATCAATCTGTTCCGCGCCTGGATCGCCGATGGCCGCATACCCTTCGGTCTGGGCTGGTGGCCGGTACACGCCGCGCTCATGGCCTTCGCGATGTATCTGTTCATGCGCCGGTTGCGGGTCAAGGCACCGAAGGACAAGGGCGACCGCAACCCGCCATCGGCCGGAGCCGCGACAGACTAGGCGGGCGCGCCGGGCGCTTGCCTGGCGCCATCTCGCCCGCGCGCGGCAGCCTGGTCCCGTGCCATCCCTAATTCCCTCTTGCGTTACACCCTGAACGTTGGCTTCCGCCCGTGTCCAGGGTGTTTTTCATGGCGGGGGTTTCCTCTACACTGGCCGCATAAGGCCAGGGCCCGCCGCAACCATGACGGGCTACCGGACGACGATTCCCACAAGGAACCAGGAGGAGACCATGAAGGAAATCCCGCGCATACCGTTGCTGATCGGCGGCGAACGCATCCAATCCCGCGCCGGCCAATGGCGTGACGTTATCAATCCCGCGACGCAGGAAGTCGTGGCGCAAGTGCCTTATGCCACCCCGGAAGAACTGGACCGGGCGGTTGCGAATGCCAAGGAAGCTTTCAAGACCTGGCGCAACAGCGGCCAGGGCACGCGCATGCGCGTCATGCTGAAGCTGCAGCAGTTGATGCGCGAAAACACCGGCAAGCTCGCCGAACTGATCACCCGGGAACACGGCAAGACCCTGCCGGATGCCGAGGGAGAGGTCGGACGGGGGCTGGAGGTCGTCGAACATGCCTGCGCCATCGCCAGCCTGCAACTGGGCGAGTACGCGGAAAACGCGGCATCCGGCATCGATGTCTATACGCTGATCCAGCCGCTGGGCGTATGCGCGGGCATCACGGCCTTCAATTTCCCGGTCATGCTGCCTTGCTTCATGTTCCCCATCGCGGTGGCCTGCGGCAATACCTTCGTGCTGAAGCCCTCCGAGCAGGATCCTTCATCGTCCCTGTTCCTGGCCGAGCTGGCGCTCGAGGCGGGCCTGCCGCCCGGCGTGCTGAATGTCGTCCATGGCGGCGCCGATACCGCCATCGCGCTGTGCGAGCACCCCGATATCAAGGCGGTTTCCTTCATCGGCTCGACCCGCGTGGGCACGGAAATCTATCGCCGCGCTTCCGATGCGGGCAAGCGATGCCAGGCCATGATGGGCGCCAAGAATCACTGCGTGATCCTGCCGGACGCCGACCCGGAAGTCGCCTTGAATCAGCTGCTGGGCGCGGCCTTCGGGGCCGCGGGCCAGCGCTGCATGGCGGCCTCGGTGGCGGTCTTCGTGGGAGCCTCGCGCGATTGGCTGCCGGAATTCGTCGCCCGCGCCAGGCAGCTCAAGGTCAATGCCGGCACGGACCGCAACGCCGACCTGGGGCCGCTGGTATCGCAGGCCGCCAAGGCGCGCGTGGAAAGCCTGATCCAGCACGGCGTGGACGAGGGTGCCGAACTTTTGCTGGATGGCCGCGGCATTCGGGTTGCCGGGTTCGAACAGGGCAATTTCGTCGGCCCCACCGTATTCGGCGGCGTGCGCGGCGGCATGAAGGTTTATACCGAAGAAATCTTCGGACCCGTCCTGTGCGTGGTGGGCGTCGAGACGCTGGAAGAGGCCGTCGAATTCATCAACGCCAATCCCAACGGCAACGGCGTGGCCCTGTTCACGCAGGATGGCGGCGCGGCGCGCTATTTCCAGAACAACATCGACGTCGGGCAGGTGGGCATCAATATCCCCATCCCCGTGCCGGTGGCCTGGTTCAGCTTCACGGGATCGCGCGGCTCCAAGCTGGGTGACCTGGGGCCGAACGGTAAGCAGGCGGTGCAGTTCTGGACTCAGACCAAGACCGTCACCGCGCGCTGGGCTGCCCATGGACGCACGGTCAATACGACCATCACGATGCGTTGACGCGCGCGTCAGCCGTGCCCGAGGGCTGGCCGCCGCCGGCGACCAGCCCGATCAGCAGCACGATGACCAGCATGGCGGCCGCGTCCAGCAACAGCAGGCGGTGGTTGCCCCCCGTTGCGTTGAACTGCGCGGAAAAGCCATAGGCGGCGATGGCCAGGCTGATGGCCGATGTGACGCTGGCCCGGGACCAGGCGATGTTCTGTCGCGTCGCACTGTGCTCGACCACTTCATGCACCCGGGCCAGGGCAAGGGGAACCATGCCTGGCGCGAAAGTCCCGGTGATGACGGTCAGAAGACCCAGCACCAGCAGATTGCTGCTGGCGTAAAGCCCCAGGAATACGGCTGCCATCACGACCGAGACGATGCTGACCGTCGACTTCGCTCCCAGGCGGTCGGCCAGATAGCCATACAGCGGCGGGCCCGCGATCGCGCCCACGCCATAGATCGCCCAGAACACCGACCCCAGGTGCGTGCCGCGTCCAAGACCGCGGGCAATGAAATCGACCAGGAAGATCATCGTCGGCACAGCGGCGCCGGCCATCAACCCGTATTGAAGATAGAGCCATCCCACATCCCGCCCGAAGCGCGCGGGCCGCGTGGAATGTGGCGCCGATGGTGACGGGGCGGAAGCAAGCTTGCTGGACGGCCAGGCGAACCAGCTGACCGCCGTCAAAAGGGCGGAAATCACGCCCAGGCCGATCCAGGTTTGCGCCAGGCCCAACTCCAGCAACAGCGGAATGACGGTGCCGGATCCCGCGATGCCCAGCCCCAATCCCAGGAAGATGGCGCCTCCCGCGGCACCCTTGCGGGCCGGAGGGACATGGGGAAATATCGTCCCCGCGACAAGCACCATGACGACGCCGCCGGCAATGCCCGACGCGAAGCGCCAGCCGAAATACCACCAGAACGACAAGGGCAGCGCACAGGCGAAGAAGGCGGCGGAAATCAACAGCATCATCAGCCGCAATACGTGTTCGTTGGCCAGGCGCGCGGCCAGGGGCCGGCCCATCAACGCGCCCACCACATAGCCGGCCAGGTTGGCGGAACCCAGGTAGACCACCACGGAGGGCGCGAACCACTGCGCGTGTATCAGTTCCGGTATCAGCGGCGTGAAGGCGAAGCGGGCGAGCCCGATGCTGTCCAGGCTGGCACACAGCCCGGCGAATATGTATCGCCAGACGAGCATCCGGTCGATGGCTCGGGGCGATAAGCGAGATGCGGAAGAAAGGGGCGACATTTTGATCAGCCGAAGTGAAGGGCACGGTTTGCCGCGCCTGGTCGTTTGATTGTTTGACATTAGTGTCAAGTTTGGCAATCTAGTCAACATTGACGCTTATGTCAAGAATGTGCTCCAATATTTGTAAAGGGCGCGGCGGCCATTACCTGGACCGCGACGCAACCGACCGGAGTACAAGATGGCTGGAGTCCGCCAATTTGATGAGCGCGAGGCCCTGGAGAAGGCCTTGGCCCTGTTCTGGAAGCAGGGCTATTCCAATACGACGATGCAGGAGCTGGCCGCCGCGACGGGCGTGCAGCGCGGATCCCTGTACAACGCTTATGGCGACAAGGAGACCTTGTTTCTGCGCGTGTTCGACGTGTACAGGGAAAGCTATGTCGAGCAGATGCGCAAAGCCCTGGACCATGCCGATCCCCGGGAAGCCTTGCGGCGATTCTTCGCGTTCGCGATAAGCATGATGACGACCGGCACGCCGTCGCGCGGCTGCCTGAGCACCAAGACGGCGGTCGGTACGGAAGAACTCGACGAGCCCATGCGCGCCGTCATCCGGGGCCTGCTCGATGAAATCGAAGCGGCGTTATACGACAGGTTGACCCGCGCGGACGCGCAAGGGCGGCTGACCATGGACGCGCGGGACGCCGCGCGCATGATCGTGACCATGACGCGGGGTCTGGTGGTGATCGAGCGCGTCTACCAGGACGACAAGCGCTTGCGCAGGATGGCGGATCTGCTGATCGGCCAATTGTTGAAACCGGAATGAAGCAGAGCCTGCGCGGTATCGCTGCGTCCAGTGGCGGCGACAGGGCCGTGAACGGCCATGAGCCATAGACCATCAGGAAACATCAAATGGCGTGAGAGGACAAGGAAAAACTTCCTTTCCACCGATGGGCAGAAGCATAGACCGCAAAGTAATTTAGAAATATCCCCTTATTACTTATAATTGGATTCCCTCCTAGGAATCCGCTTCATGAACCTGCAACAGTTCCGTTTCGTCCGCGAAACCATCCGCCGGGATTTCAATCTGACGGAAGCGGCGCGCATGCTGTACACGTCCCAGCCTGGCGTCTCCAAGGCCATCATCGAGTTCGAGGATGAACTGGGCGTCAAGATCTTCGAGCGACACGGCAAGCGCATCAAGGGATTGACCAAGCCGGGGTTGGCCGTTTCCCAGGTGATCGACCGCATCATGCGGGAAGTCGACAACCTGAAGAAGGTCAGCGACGAGTTTGCGCGCCGGGACGAGGGGGGATTGGTCATCGCCTGCACGCATACCCAGGCGCGGTATCTCCTGCCGCGCGTCATCCCGGCATTCCGCCGGCAGTTTCCCAAGGTGCACCTGTCGCTGGCGGAGGGTAGTCCGGGGCAATTGGCCGAGATGGTGCTGCATGAACAGGCCGACCTGGCCATCGCCACCGAATCCCTGGCGCTGACGCCGGGCTTGGCTACGCTGCCTTGCTATACCTGGGAACACACCGTGGTGGTGCGGCCCGATCATCCACTGGCCGAGCTCACTTCCAGCGAGGCGAAGCGCCTGACGCTGGCGCAGCTGGCAGCCTATCCGCTGGTCACCTACGATCGTGCCTTCACCGGCCGTACGACCATCGACGAGGTCTTCGCGGCGCAGGGCGTGCATCCGGATATTGTGCTGGAAGCCATCGACGCGGATGTGATCAAGACCTATGTCGACGTGGGTCTGGGCATCGGCATCATCGCGGGTGTGGCTTACGATCCGCGGCGCGACAGCAACCTGGTGGGATTGCCCGTGGGGCATTTGTTCGGCACGCATACGACCCGGATAGGGATCAAGGCCGGCGTATTCCTGCGTGATTACGTCTACACCTTTATCGAGATGCTTACCCCGGCACTGACCCGCCAGGCGGTTCTGGACGCGCTTCAGGGCGTGCAGGAATAAGAAAAACGCCGGTTCGGCGCCGGCATCGATGACGCCCACCGCACGCGGGGCGCGAAGCGCCTTCCGCCCAGGGGGGCTATATGCCCATGCCCCCTCATAGTGAAATTAAATGAGAATCCATCTCATTTACTTGCCTGTACAAACAAGAATCATTATCATTGGTCCACGATCAACGACGCAACGAGGTCTGTCATGTCGACGGCACTTAGCGCAGTGGTGGTGGGCGCGGACCGGTTGGGCAATATCCCGGATCTGCTGAAAGGGCACAATATCGCGATCACGCATCACATCAGCGGACGCGATCCCTCCCATCAGAAACGCGGGCTGCAGCTGCCTTCGGGCACGCAACTGGTGATTCTGCTGACCGATTTTCTCGGTCATAACGTCATGAAGACGTTTCGGCAGTCGGCCCAGCGTTCGGGTATCCGTGTCGTCGCCTGCCGGCGCTCGGTATGCAGCATGCAGCAGGCGCTGACGCAGTGTGGGCTGTGTGCCCGGGCTGCCGGGTAGGGCCCGGGTCAGGCAGGATGGAAAAAGGCCGGTCGCTGCAATAGCGACCGGCCTTCTTTCTTGGGCCGGGATTATCCCGTCACCCGCGATGGGTCGGGCAGGGATCAGTTCTGCGCGCGCGCCGAGGCCACCAGCGTGGTATCGATGCGCCGGGCGCCGTTGTAGCGCTTGTTCCAGTAAGCCATGTCCAGGCGTTCGATGCGCACGACGCCGCCGCGGCTGGGCGAATGCACGAAGCGGTCATCGCCCACATAGATGCCCACATGCGAATAGCGGCGGCCCATGGTGTTGAAGAACACCAGATCGCCCACTTGCAGGTCGTTGCGCGCCACCGGCACGCCTACCCGGTACATTTCCGCGGCGGTGCGCGGCAGCTTCAATCCGAGGGATTGTTCGGCGACGTAGTTGACCAGGCCGCTGCAATCGAAACCCGTACTGGGCGATTCGCCACCGGTACGATAGCGAATACCCAGATAGTTCAGTGCTTCGCCCGCCAGTAAGGTATTGTCGGTCGTGCCGCCGGCGCCGGGGTAGCTGGCCGCGGTACGGCCGGAGCGGCGCATCTTCTGCGCCAGCAGCATGCCGATGGGGTCGTCGCTGTCGGCGGTGGTCCAGGTGGCGTCGTAGGCATCCTGCTCGAAGCCGCTATAGGCGGTATCGCGGCTGGTCGCGGTGTTGGCGCAGCCCGCCAGAACAGCCATGCCGGCCATGATGGCGGCAAGGCGCAGGACGCGGGCCTGATGGGTTAGGAATCGATAAAAAGATAGCGTCCGGTAGTCGTATCGTTGCATTGTTCGCTTGAAGGCGCGGATGAGCACGCCTGGAAGACGACGGACGACCGCCGTGTAGGAAAATTCTGCGGGGCGATTCTATCAGACCTGCGTATAGGCTCCCGGGGAACCGCGTATACGCCTTCTCTCACCCAGCGCCGAAGCTGGCGCACTGCATAAGATGGATAGAATCGGCGGATAAAAATGCCGAAAGAGCAGAACTGCCGCGACGGGCGCGCGTGCGAACCAGGTGACCGCTTCGCTGTGTCCCGCCGCGCAGACTCGGACAACTCGTAAGGAACGTCAGAATCTGCAACAGACGGAAGATAACAGGAGACCGCCATGCAAAAAACCCGGGTTTTCCACTACTCCTCGGTCCATCACCCTGAAACATTTTGGCACCGTGAGGCCGGGCGTATTCATTGGGATGTGCCGCCGGAGACCGTTCTCGACTTCAGCCGGCCGCCTTTTGCCCGTTGGTTTGTCGGCGGCCGCACCAATCTGTGTTTCAACGCGGTGGATCGCTGGCTCCCCCAACAGGCGGATAGACAAGCGCTGATCTGGGTATCCACCGAAGTCGATCAGGAAAAAATATATACGCGCGCGCAGCTCTTCGATGAGGTCAACGCGGTGGCGGCCATGTTGCGGGAGCAGGGCGTCGGGCCAGGCGACCGGGTTCTTATTTATATGCCCATGGTTCCCGAGGCGGTCTTCGCGATCCTGGCCTGCGCCCGGCTGGGCGCCATTCATTCCGTCGTCTTCGGCGGCTTTGCCTCGCACAACCTGGCCCAGCGCATCGACGATGCGCGGCCCAAGGTCATCGTGTCGGCCGATGCCGGCTCGCGCGCCGGCAAGGTGGTGCCCTACAAGCCGCTGTTGGACAAGGCGCTGGGCATGAGCCAGGCGCAGCCGGACGCGGTGATCCTGGTCGACCGCGGCCTGGCGCCCGTGCCTCGTGGCCCGCGCGACCACGACTACGCCGAGCTGCGCGCCCGCCACGAAGGCGCGCGCGTCCCGGTGGCCTGGATGGAGTCGGACGCGCCCAGCTATATCCTCTATACCTCCGGGACGACGGGCAAGCCCAAGGGCGTGCAGCGCGACACCGGCGGCTACGCGGTTGCCCTGGCCGCATCGATGGAATACATCTTCGACGGCAAGCCGGGCGAGACGTTCTTCTGCACCAGCGATATCGGCTGGGTGGTGGGCCATTCCTACATCATTTATGGGCCGCTCATCGGCGGGCAGGCCACGCTGCTCTACGACGGCACGCCGGTACGGCCCGACGGCGCCATTCTGTGGAAGCTGATCGAGCGCTTCAAGGTCAACACCCTGTTTTCCGCGCCGACGGCGGTACGCGTGCTCAAACGCCAGGACCCGGCGCTGCTGCGGCGTCATGACCTGTCCTCGCTGCGTGCGGTCTACCTGGCCGGCGAACCGCTGGACGAGCCGACCGCGCGCTGGATCGGCGAAGGGCTGGGCAAGCCCATCATCGATAACTATTGGCAGACCGAAAGCGGCTGGCCGATCCTGTCGGGGCAACCTGGCGTGGAACGGGTGCCGACGAAATTCGGCAGCCCTTCGTTTCCTTGCTACGGTTTCGACGCGAGGGTGGTCAGCGAGAGTACCGGCGAGGACCTGGGACCGGGCCAGAAGGGCGTGGTCGTGATCGTCCCGCCTTTGCCGCCGGGCGCGATGACGACGATATGGGGCGATGACGAGCGCTTCGTGCGCACGTATTTCGAGTCCATCCCGGGACGCCAGGTGTATTCGACGTTCGATTGGGGCATGGTGGACGACGAGGGCTACTGGTACATCCTGGGACGTACCGACGATGTCATCAACGTGGCGGGCCATCGTTTGGGCACGCGGGAAATCGAGGAATCGATAAGCAGCCATCCCAATGTGGCCGAGTGCGCGGTGGTCGGGGTGGCGGACGATCTGAAGGGACAAGTCGCCCACGCCTTCGTGGTGCTGAAGGAAGAACCCGCGGACCGCTCCGCCGTCGCGGCGCTGGAAGGCGATATGATGCGCGTGGTCGAAGAACAGTTGGGCGCGGTCGCGCGGCCCGCGCGTATCCGCTTCGTCAGCGCCTTGCCGAAAACCCGTTCGGGCAAAGTGCTGCGACGCGCGATCGTCGCGGTTTGCGAAGGGCGGGATCCCGGCGATCTGCCGACCATCGAAGATCCGAATGCCCTGCAAAAGCTCAAGGAATCCCTCATATGATCACCAAGCCAGCCCTTACCTCGGACGACGTCAAGAAAATCCTCGCCGCCGCCGAAGCGCATGCCCTGAAGAACCAATGGCCCGTCACGATCGCGGTGACGGACGATGGCGGGCACCTGCTGGGCATGCTGCGCCTGGACGGTGCCGCGCCGGTCAGCGCACATATCGCGCCCGCCAAGGCGCAGACCGCGGCCATGGGCCGGCGCGAATCGCGGGTCTATGAAGAAAGCATCAACAACGGCCGCTACGCTTTCCTTTCCGTCCCGGCGATCAACGGCATGCTGGAAGGCGGCGTGCCCATCGTGGTGGATGGACATACCGTGGGCGCGGTGGGCGTGTCCGGCGTGAAGGCGCCGGAAGACGCGGAGACCGCCAAGGCGGGCATCGCGGCGCTGGGCCTGTGACGCGGTCGCCGTCGTCGGCCCCGGAGCCATCCCGGGCCGGCACGCCGGCGGCCGAGGATGCCGCCGGCCTGGCGGCCGCCGGCGTGCCGCCAGGGAATCCCGCCACGGTCGAGGGCAGCCTGAACCCGGGCGTGTCGCGGCGCGAGGTCTGGTCCTGGGCAATGTACGACTTCGCCAATTCCGGGTATACGACCGTCATCCTGACGACGGTGTTCAGCGCCTACTTCGTCGGCGTGGTGGGGGGCGGTGCCCATTGGGCAACGCTGGCGTGGACGGGCGCGCTGTCGGTTTCCTATCTGGCCATCATGCTGACCATGCCGACGCTGGGCGCGCGGGCCGACGCGGGCGGCGCCAAGCGCAAGCTGCTGTTCGGCAGTACGGTGGGGTGCATTCTCGCCACCCTGACGCTGACCCAGGCCGGGCCGGGCGACGTATGGCCGGCGCTGATCGGCATCGCCGTCTCCAACTATTTCTACTGCATTGGCGAATCCGCGGTGGCTTCTTTCCTGCCCGAACTGGCGCGGCCGCAGGCACTGGGCCGGGTGTCCGGGTGGGGCTGGAGCTTCGGCTATTGCGGAGGCATGCTCAGTCTGGGCCTGTCCTTGGTCGTGGTGTCGCTGGCGCAGGCGCGCGGCGAAAGCGCGCCGCAATTCGTGCCGTGGGTCGTGACGCTGACCTGCCTGGTATTCGCGCTGTCGGCGCTGCCGTCCTTTCTGTGGCTGCGCGAACGTGCGCGGCCGCGCGCGGGCGCGCAGGCCACACCCGACATGCTGGGCCAGCTGCTGCGCGCGTGGCGCGATACGGGGCGCCATCATTTGCAGTTCCGCCGCCTGCTGATGTGCGTGGCCTGCTACCAGGCCGGCATCGCCGTGGTCATCACGCTGGCCTCGGTCTATGCCGAACAGGCCATGGGCTTCAAGATGGCGCAGATCATGATGCTGGTCTTTCTGGTCAACATCGCGGCGGCGGCAGGCGCCTTCCTGTTCGGCTATCTGCAGGACAGCATCGGCCACAAGCGCGCGCTGGCCATCACCTTGTGCGGCTGGATCGCCATGGTACTGATCGCCTATGCGGCCGTGACCGTCAGAGTGTTCTGGGTCGCCGCCACGCTCGCGGGACTGTGCATGGGTACCAGCCAGAGCGCGGGGCGTGCCATGGTCGGCGCGCTGGCGCCCAAGAAAAGGCTGGCGGAGTTCTTCGCGCTGTGGACCTTTTCCGTGCAGCTGGCGGCCGTCGTCGGTCCCTTGACCTATGGCCTGGTAACCTGGCTGACACACGGTAATCATCGCCTGGCCATCCTGGTGACGGGCGTGTTTTTCGTCGGTGGCCTGGCGTTGTTGCAGCGGGTGGACCTGGCGCGCGGCATGGCGGAACGCCAGGCCGCCTCCGATCTCCCCGGTGCCGACTCGGCGCCGGCGTCGCCCGGGTCGCCGGTTTGACGCTATCATCGGACGGTAGGCGACGCCGGGCCGCGCCCGGCCCCGTCGCCCTGGCGCCTTCGTGTTTCGTCGCCTCGCGCCCTATCGTTCCCACTGCCTGATCCTGACTTCCATGACCTCCCATACTTTTTTCTGCGTGGACGGCCACACTTGCGGCAACCCCGTGCGCATGGTCGCGGGCGGTGCCCCGGCGCTGCAGGGTGCCAATATGGTCGAGAAACGCGCGCATTTCCTGCGCGAGTACGACTGGATACGCACCGGCCTGATGTTCGAGCCGCGCGGCCACGACATGATGTCGGGTACCATCCTGTATCCGCCGACGCGGCCGGATTGCGACATCGCCTTTCTCTTCATCGAGACGTCCGGATGCCTGCCGATGTGCGGGCACGGCACCATCGGCACGGTGACCATGGCCCTCGAACGCGGACTGGTGACGCCGCGCGAACCGGGCGTGCTGCGCATCGATACGCCCGCCGGCCTGGTGGAGGCCCGCTACGAGCAGGACGGGCCGTATGTGAACAGCGTGCGCATCACCAACGTGCCGTCTTTCCTGTATGCGACGGGCCTGGAAGCCGAGGTGGAAGGCCTGGGCCTGGTCAAGGCCGACGTGGCCTATGGCGGCAACTTCTACGCGATCGTTTCGCCGCAGCAGGCCTTCGCTGGGCTGGAACACGTGCAGCCTTCCGACCTGCTGCGCTGGAGCCCCCGGCTGCGGCAGGCCTTCGGCAGCAAATATCAATTCGTCCATCCGGAAAACCCTGCCATCAACGGCCTGTCCCACGTCCTGTGGACGGGCACGCCGCAGCATCCGGAAGCCCATGCCCGCAACGCCGTGTTCTATGGCGACAAGGCCATCGACCGGTCGCCATGCGGTACGGGGACCTCGGCGCGCATGGCCCAGTGGGCGGCGCAGGGCAAGCTGGATGTCGGCAGCGATTTCGTGCACGAGAGCATCATCGGCACGCTGTTCCGCGGGCGCGTGGAAGCCCGCACGCGGGTCGGGGAGCTGGACGCCATCGTGCCGTCCATCGAAGGCTGGGCGCGCATGACCGGGTACAACACCATCTTCATCGACGACCGCGATCCCCTGAAGCATGGGTTCCAATTGAAGGACACGATTTAAGGTCCGGCGGGATGCGCGGCGGCCGACGACGCACACATCCGGCGTGGCCCCGCACGGCGACGGAATAACGATATCCGGCGGGGATTTCCGCAGGCATACTTTTTACAGGCGAGGTCCCGATGGAAACCAGGCAACATTTTTTAGTTTCGTACTGGCGCCTTCTGGCGATGACGCTGCTGGTGTCGCTGCTGTCCGGCTGCGGCATGAACACCATCCCGACGCTGGACGAGCAGGACAAGGCGGCCTGGGCGCAGGTGGAAAACCAATACCAGCGCCGCGCCGACCTGATCCCCAATCTGGTGGAGACGGTCAAGGGTTATGCGAAGCAGGAACAGGACACCTTGACGGCCGTCGTGGAAGCGCGCGCCAAGGCAACCTCCATCAAGGTGGACGCCAGCACCATTGACGATCCGCAGAAGCTGCAGCAGTTCGATCAGGCGCAGCAGCAACTGAGCGGTGCGCTCGGCCGACTGATGGTGGTGTCCGAACGCTATCCGGACCTGAAGTCCAACCAGAACTTCCTGGCGCTGCAATCGCAGCTGGAAGGAACGGAAAACCGCATCTCCGTTGCGCGGCGGGATTACATCCAGGCCGTCGAACGCTACAACACGGAAATCCGCACTTTCCCGGGCCGTCTGTGGCATATGGTGCTGTACCGCGACCTGCCGCTGCGCGAGACATTCAAGGCGAGCGCGCCGCAGGCGGACCAGGCGCCCAAGGTCAAGTTCTGATGATGCGAACGGCGATCCGGCGGGTGGCGGCCGTCCTGCTGTCGGCCTATGCGCTGGCGGCGGCGGCGCAGGTGCCCACGCAAAAAGAGGGCGGCCAGCCTTCGCGCTCGACGATTTCCGGGCCGTTTTCGGCGGGTGCGCCGGCGGGTGCGCCGACGCCCTCCGTATCCGGGGCCGGCGCGCCTCCCGCCGGTACGTCAGAGCCCGATACGTCGAAGGCCAACACGCCAGGGGCCAGTGCGCCAGGGTCGAATGCACCCGCTCCCACGTCGGGCGGGGCCGGTCCGGCCGCACCCGGTGTGCCGGCCCCCGCGCCTGGCGCGGCCGGCGATGCGGCGTCCGCTTCCGCCACGGCGGGCGCTCCCACGCCGGCCCTGGTGGGCCGTGTCGTCGACGACGCCGGTTTGCTCGATCCGGCCAGCAGCTCGCGGTTGGCCGAAATGCTGGCCGCGCATGAAAAGGCCACGGGCCAGCAGGTGGTGGTGGTTACCGTGCCGAGCTTGCGCGGTGTACCGATCGAGGATTTCGGCTACCAGTTGGGGCGTCGCTGGGGCATCGGCCAGAAAGGCAAGGACAACGGCGCCCTGCTGATCGTTGCCCGAGACGATCGGAAGGTGCGCATCGAGGTCGGCTATGGCCTGGAAGGGACACTGACGGATGCGATCTCGTCAGCCATCATCAACCAGGTCATCATTCCCGCCTTCAGGCAGGGCGACTTCAACAAGGGCATCGTCGACGGCACCACGACCATGCTGAAGGTGTTGAGCGGCGATCCGGACGCGGTTCCGCAACGCCAGGTGGCGGCCGAACGGGACGGTCCCACATCCATTCCTGTCTTCATCATCCTGCTGTTCATCGTCATCGTCGTGATTTCGCGCATGCGTGGCGGTGGGATAGGTGGCCGCAGGGGCGGCGTGCTGCCTGGCGCCATACTCGGCGGCATCGCCGGCAGCCGAGGCCGGTACGGGTCGTCCGGCGGATTCGGCGGCGGGGGCGGGTTCGGCGGCGGCGGCGGGTTTACGGGCGGCGGCGGCGGTTTCGGCGGCGGCGGTGCCTCCGGCAATTGGTAGCGGTACGCGCCGGCATCCGGGGCCGCGATGCCGGGCGCAAGGCGATAGGCGAAACCTGGCCGGATAACGGCCGGCCAGCAATGATGGGACGATATGACTCTGCTGAATGAAACAGAACTGCGGCAGGTGGCGCAGACCATCGCCCGGATCGAGCGCGATACCGACGCCGAGATCGTCACCGTACTGGCCGCGCGGGCCGACGACTATGCCTACATCCCTCTGCTGTGGGCCAGCGTGATCGCGCTGGTGGTGCCGGGCCTGCTCAACTACGGTGTCGTCGTGTTCGGACCCCACGAGCTGCTGGTGACGCAATGGGCGGTTTTCATCGTGCTGGCTTTGCTGTTCCAGATTCCATCGATCACGACGCGCCTGATCCCGCGGCATGTGCGCCGCTGGCGCGCGGCCAATCTGGCGCGCCGGCAGTTCCTGGAGCAGAACCTGCACCATACCCAAGGCGAAACCGGGATGCTGATTTTCGTGTCGGAAGCCGAACGCTACGTCGAGATCCTGGTGGACCGCGGCATTAGCGCCCGGCTGCCGGATGCGACATGGGAGCCCATCATCGCCGCATTCACCGAACAGGTGCGCAAGGGCGAAACCGTGCAGGGCTTCGTGGGCTGCATCGAACGCTGCGGGGCACTGCTCGCGCAGCATCTTCCCAGCACGTCGCAGCGCGACGAATTGCCGAACCGGCTTATCGTGCTGCCATAGCACGTCGCCGCGCGCATCGTTCGACGCGCCTAGGGTTTTTCCCAGCCCTGACGGCGGCGGATATCCGGCACTGCTGCTATTCTTCTCTCTTGTCGGCGGGGCCCGTTCCGACAGGGTTGCGGGCTCGCCAGGACGCCCCACAACGCGCGTGCCGCGCGGGCCTTTCGCCGCCCGCCCAGGCGCGCCGGCCAGGCAGCAAAGAACAACAGAACCACGCATATCGTCATCAGGAGACCGCCATGTCCAACGCCATCCAATCCGTGCTGGTCGAAAACCGGGTATTCCCACCGCCCCAGCGCGCATCGCAGGGAGCCAGCGTTCCCAGCATGGGCGCCTACGAAAAGCTGTATCGGGAGGCCGACCAGGACAGTTCGAATTTCTGGGCCCGCATGGGGCGCGAAAATCTTGCCTGGACCAAGCCCTTCACCCAGGTCCTGGACGATAGCAATGCGCCGTTCTACCGATGGTTCGCCGATGGCGAGCTGAACGTATCGTTCAACTGCCTGGACAGGCAGGTCCAGAACGGCAACGCCGGCAAGGTCGCCATCATTTTCGAAAGCGACGACGGCAAGGTGGACAAGGTCACCTACGCCGACCTGCTGGCGCGGGTCTGCCGTTTCGCCAACGGCCTGAAATCGCTGGGCTACAAGAAGGGCGACCGCGCCATCATCTATATGCCGATGTCCGTGGAGGCCGTGGTGGCGATGCAGGCCTGCGTGCGGCTGGGCGTCATCCATTCGGTGGTCTTCGGCGGCTTTTCGGCCAAGAGCCTGCAGGAACGCATCGTCGACGTCGGCGCCACGCTGGTCATTACGGCCGACGAGCAGGTCCGCGGCGGCAAGGTGATCCCGCTCAAGCCCGCTGTCGAGGAAGCCTTCGGCATGGGCGGCTGCGAGGCCGTGCGCCAGGTCGTCGTATATCGACGCACGGGCGGGCAGGTGGCGTGGAACGCCGGTCGCGACCTGTGGATGCACGAAGTCCAGGCCAACCAGCCGGATACCTGCGAGCCGGTCCCGGTAGAGGCCGAGCACCCCCTCTTCATCCTGTATACGTCCGGTTCGACCGGCAAGCCCAAGGGCGTGCAGCATTCGTCGGCGGGCTACCTGCTGTGGGCGCTGCTGACGGTGAAATGGACGTTCGACGCGCGGCCCGACGATGTCTATTGGTGCACCGCCGACGTGGGCTGGATCACCGGCCATTCCTATATCGCCTATGGACCGCTGGCCGCGGGCCTGACGCAGGTCATGTTCGAAGGCGTGCCGACCTATCCCAACGCCGGCCGTTTCTGGGACATGATTGCCCGCCACAAGGTCACCACCTTCTATACGGCGCCCACCGCCATCCGGTCGCTGATCAAGGCGGCGGACGCCAATCCCGACACCCATCCCGGCCGCTACGACCTGGCCAGCCTGCGCATCCTGGGCACGGTGGGCGAGCCCATCAATCCCGAAGCCTGGATGTGGTATCACAAGAACGTCGGCAACGAACGTTGCCCCATCGTGGATACCTGGTGGCAAACCGAGACGGGCGGCCATATGATCACGCCCCTGCCGGGCGCCACGCCGACCAAGCCCGGTTCCTGCACGCTGCCCCTGCCGGGTGTCGCGGCGGCGATCGTCGACGAGACCGGCGCCGATGTCGAACCCGGCAACGGCGGCTTCCTGGTCATCAAGAAGCCCTGGCCGGCGATGATCCGCAATATCTGGGGCGACCCGGAGCGTTTCAAGAAAAGCTATTTCCCGTCCGAACTGCGCGGGTATTACCTGGCGGGCGACGGCGCGCAGCGCGACGGCGACGGCTACTTCTGGATCATGGGGCGCATCGACGACGTGCTCAATGTGTCCGGCCACCGGCTGGGCACCATGGAGGTGGAGTCCGCCCTGGTCGCGCATCCTTTGGTGGCGGAGGCGGCGGTGGTCGGCCGTCCCGACGAGACCACGGGCGAGGCCGTGGTGGCGTTCGTGGTGCTCAAGCGAGCCCGGCCGGAAGGCGCCGAGGCCACGGAGATCGCGCGGCAGCTGCGCGACTGGGTCGCCAAGGAAATCGGCCCCATCGCCAAGCCCAAGGACATCCGGTTCGGCGACAACCTGCCCAAGACGCGTTCCGGCAAGATCATGCGCCGCCTGTTGCGCGTGGTAGCCAAGGGCGAAGAGATCACCCAGGACGTATCCACGCTGGAAAACCCGCAGATACTGGAGCAGCTGGCCAAGTCGCTGTAGCGATCCGCCAGGCAACGGGCGCTGTCCCGCCGCCACGACGCCGCCGTGAGCGCGCAGTAGAATGCCCGCTTTCGCCGGTCCGCAGGCCGGCGCAAGCGAGGAAAAATGCAAGCGCGACAGGGCGCCGTCGATGGCGTTGCATGGGTGCTGATGGTGGTGACCGTCCTGGCCTGGGCGGGCAGTTGGATCGCCATGAAAATGGTGGTCCCGTACATCGGCCCCTTCGATTTCGTGGTGATCCGCTATGTGTGCGGCGGCGCCGTCCTGCTGGCGGTCGCGCTGGCGATGCGGCGTTCGCTGTCGATGCCGTCGTGGCGGCTGACGGTCGCGGTGGGGCTGACCCAGACGGCGGCATTCCAGGGCATGGTGCAAATGGCGCTGGTGCACGGCGGTGTCGCCAAGATCTCGCTGATGGCCTACACCATGCCTTTCTGGGTGGTGCTG
Organism: Bordetella sp.; assembly: GCF_057362025.1. Classification (NCBI taxonomy): domain Bacteria; kingdom Pseudomonadati; phylum Pseudomonadota; class Betaproteobacteria; order Burkholderiales; family Alcaligenaceae; genus Bordetella; species Bordetella sp. The sequence goes on from NZ_JBMQQZ010000094.1 coordinate 111,005, forward strand.
TTCGGCTGGATCCTGCTGGGCGAACGGCCGACGCGCCGCCACTGGCTGGGCATCGGCCTGGCGGCGCTCGGCCTGGTCTGCGTCATCGCCCCCTGGAACCGCATCGGCGACAACGCCAGCGTGCTGATGGGCGTGGCCGGCGGCATGTCCTGGGGCCTGGGGACCGTGCTGGCCAAGCGCGGCTTCAATCGCCACAAACCGGATATCGTCGTGTTCACGGGATGGCAGATGCTTTTCGGCGGTATCGCCATGGTGCCCGTGGCGCTGGCCGTGCCGCAGATCGACGCGGTGTGGAACGGGCAGCTCGTGCTGGGCATGGCGTACATCATCCTCATCGCGTCGGCGGCCGGATGGCTGTTGTGGCTGATCGTCGTGCGGCGCGTGCCGGCCTCGGTGGCCGGCATGTCCAGCCTGGGCACGCCCGTGATCGCGGCCCTGCTGGCCTGGCCGATTTTCGGCGAACGCCCGCCGCCTGTCGAAGGCCTGGGCATGGCCCTGATTCTGTGCGGCCTGGTGGTGGTCGCGCGCGCGGCGGGCCGTTCCCCGCCGCGTCCCTTACCGGTATGAAAGGAAAGACAAGATGATCGATTTGCGCAGCGATACCGTGACGCGCCCCACGCCAGCCATGCGCGGCGTAATGGCCGACGCGCCGGTCGGCGACGATGTGATGGGCGACGATCCCACCGTGTTGCGCCTGCAGTCCGATGCGGCGGCGCGGACAGGCAAGGAAGCCGGCCTGTTTTTTCCCTCTGGCACGCAGAGCAACCTGGCCGCGCTCATGGCGCATTGCGGCCGTGGCGACGAATACCTGGTCGGCCAGTTGGCCCATACCTACAAGTACGAGGGCGGCGGCGCCGCCGTCCTGGGCAGCGTGCAGCCACAGCCCATCGAGCATGCCGCCGACGGCAGCCTGCCGCTGGACAAGCTGCGCGCGGCGGTCAAGCCCAAAGGGGATCCGCATTTCGCGCGTACCCGCCTGCTGGCGCTGGAGAACACCTTCCATGGACAGGTGATTCCGCAGTCCTATATCGAGGAGGCCGCTGCCTTCGCCCGCCAGCATGAGCTGGCCCTGCACCTGGACGGCGCGCGCGTTTTCAACGCGGCCGTCGCGTCCGGCCGCGACTTGGCAGATATCTGCCGGCCCTTCGATTCCGTGTCGATCTGCTTTTCCAAGGGATTGGGCGCGCCCGTCGGCTCGGTGCTGGTCGGCAGCCGCGACCTGATCGCTACCGCGGCACGCTGGCGCAAGGTGCTGGGCGGAGGCATGCGGCAGTCCGGCATCCTGGCGGCCGCCTGCCAATACGCAATGGCGCATCACGTCGATCGACTGGCCGAGGATCACGCCAACGCCGAACGGCTCGCCAACGGGCTGCGCCAACTACCGGAGATCAGCGTGGTGCGGCAGTCCACGAATATGGTGTTCGTGGATGTCCCCGCAAGCCATTGCCAGGCCTTGACCGACTATGCCGGGACGCGCGGGGTGCTGATGAACGCCGTTTATGGAGGCACGACGCGGCTGGTGACGCACCTGGACGTGTCCAGGGCCGACGTTGATACCGCGGTCGCCACCGTAAAAGACTATTTCGCGCGCGCCTAGCGACCGGCACCGCCGCCGCGTCCGGGTCAGGTCTGGCGCATGACCTGCATCAGGTGGCGTCGCATGATGGCCGCCGCCCATTCCTGGTCCTCTTCCTCCAGCGCCTGGATGATCGCCAGGTGTTCCTCCAGCGATACCTGGAAGCGAGGCACCTTGCTGAGGAACGAGCTGTGGTTTTCCAGCCGCCGCAACTGGTTCTGCTGCTGGATGGCTTGCAGGAAGAAGCGATTGCCGCAGAAGCGGCCCAGGGTTTCGTGAAAGTCGGAATTCAGGGCAAAAAAGGTATCCACGGATATCGTTCCGTCCGCGCTGTCGCGCAGCAACGCCTCGTGGGCCGCGCGCAGCCGCCGCAAGGCCGACTGGTCGGCCTTGAATGTCGGCTCCAGCAGGGCGCTGCATTCCACGGCGGCGCGGAAGCGGTAGCTTTCCTGGCGGGCGTCGGATTCCAGTAGCGAATGGGTAAAACGCCAACCATGGCCCTGGCGCTTTTCAATCAGCGCCTCCGCGCTCAGGCGCACCAATGTTTTGGCAAGCACGCTACGGGTGACCCCGTAGCGCTGCTGCAGGTCACGATCGGTGAAGCTGTCCGGTATCAGCCGCGCGGCGCGGTCTTCGATCAACCTGGCGTACAGATCGTTGGCCGTCATGCCGGGTGCCCGCAGCAGCGGCGGGCCGGCGCCGTCTTCCATTTCCCTGACGTAATAGCCGCTGTGCGGGCGCGATTCGATGAAATCTTCGGCGGCCAGCAGCTTCAGGGCGGCCCGGACGGGCGTCCGGGAGACCTGGTACCGCTTGGCCAGCGATTCTTCCGACAGGTGCGTGCCCGTCTCGTGTATGCGAGAAATGATGTCGCCGGCAATGCGTCTCGCCAGGTCGACCTGCAGCCCGGTGGGCTGCGAAGCGTCTTTCCGGACCTGCATGATGCTCCCTCTGATCGATCACAACAGCGTGCGAACGGCCTACCGCGGTATTTTTCTTATGGGATCGCGGCGTGGCGCACGCGATCGCGGAAACGAGAAAACGGTTGCAGAAGCAGGAGTCTGGGCACAAGCCTTATGTCCAGGCAGGATACGCGCAATAGCGCTTATTGGCGACTTCGGCGCGCGCTTATTGGGATTCTCGCAACATCATGAGGGCCGCGTAGCCCGCGCGGGAATCGGGCCACGCCAATGCGTAGCCGTCGGCGCGCAGGCGGTCGTTGCGCAGCTTTTTGCTGCCTATCCCGGCAGGCGCGGGTCCGGCCACGGGGCGCGCGCAGCCCAGGCGGTCGGCGAGAAAGTCGTACAGGACGTCGATGGGCAGCGGCGTATCGTCGCTACCGATGTAGAGCGGCCGGGCCGTCGGCAGCATCAGCAGGTGCGCGATGGCGCCGGCGGCGTCGTCGGCGTGCATGCGGTTGGCCCAATGCGGGATATCCCGGGGGACCACCGCCTTGCCGGCGCGCAGGCGATCGAGCAGCTGCAGGCGGCCGGGACCGTACAGCCCCGATAGCCGCAGGACGGTGGACGGCAGGTCCTGCGCGGCCAGCCATTGTTCCGCCTGCAGCAGCACGGCGCCGTTCATGCCGGGCGGCGAGGGCGGCGTGGCTTCGTCGATCCAGGCGCCGCCATGATCGCCGTAGACGGCCGTCGACGACACGAACACCAGCCGGCGCAGGGTGCGCCGGTCCAGCTGGCCGGCCACATGGCGCAGACCGTCGATGAAAACGGCCCGGTAGGCGGATTCCTCCCGCCGGCCCGGGCTTAGCGCGACCACGACGCGGGTCAGATCGGGCGGCAACTGGCGCAGCGTGTCCGGACGCGTGACGTCGGCGGCCAGCCAGCGGATGTTGGCCGCGTGGATGTTCCCCGCCTCATGCGCCGGCGGTGTGCGGCGCAGGGCCCAGATGCGCGGCGGGCGGGCGGTGCGGGACAGCCGGTCCGCCACGCGCCGCCCGAGATCGCCGCCGCCCACCAGCAGGATGCGTTCGTCGTTATCCGCGGCCGCGCCGGTGCCCATGCTACATGCCGGTGTATACGGGACCTTCGCCGCCCTGCGGCGCCACCCAGACGATGTTCTGCGTGGGGTCCTTGATGTCGCAGGTCTTGCAGTGCACGCAGTTCTGCGCGTTGATCTGCAGGCGGTCCGCCCCGTGATCGTCCTTGACGAACTCGTAGACCGCCGCCGGGCAGTAGCGCGCTTCCGGGCCGCCGTAGCGCGCGAGGTTCACGGCGACCGGCACGCTGGGGTCCTTCAGCGTCAGGTGGACGGGTTCATTCTCGTCGTGGTTGGTATTGGAAATGAAGACCGAGCTGAGCCGGTCGAAGGTGAGCTTGCCATCGGGCTTGGGATAGTCGATCCGGGCGCATTGCGATGCAGGCTGCAGACAGGCGTGATCCGGCTTGGTGCGATGGATGGTCCACGGGAACTTGCCCTTGAGCAGCCATTGCTCGATGCCGGTCATCAGGGTCGCCATGGTGCGGCCTTTCTTGAACCATTGCTTGAAATTGCGCGCCTTGTGCAGCTCTTCCCGCAGCCAGGACGCTTCGAACGCGGCCGGGTAGGCGGCCAGGACGTCCTGCCGGCGGTCGGCCGTCACGGCCTGGAACGCGGCTTCGGCAGCCAGGGCGCCGGACTTGATGGCCCCATGGCTGCCCTTGATACGGGGCGCGTTCAAGAAGCCGGCTTCGCAGCCGATCAGCGCGCCGCCGGGAAAAGCCAGCTTGGGCAGGGACAGCAGGCCGCCGGCCGTGAGCGCGCGCGCACCGTAGGCGATACGCTTGCCGCCTTCGAAGGTCCCGCGGATGGCCGGATGCGTCTTGTAGCGCTGGAATTCCTCGAACGGCGAAAGCCAGGGGTTGGCGTAATCCAGGCCGACCACCATGCCGACGGCGACCATGTTGTTGTTCAGGTGATAAAGAAAGGAGCCACCGTAGGTGTCGGAATCCAGCGGCCAGCCGGCCGTGTGGACCACCAGCCCGGGGTGGGACTGCGCGGGATCGACTTCCCACAATTCCTTGATGCCGATGCCGTAGCTTTGCGGGTCGCGCCCTTCGTCCAGGCGGAAGCGTTCGATCAACTGGCGTCCCAACTGGCCGCGCGAGCCTTCCGCGAACAAGGTGTAGCGCGCCAGCAGTTCCATGCCGGGCTGGTAATTGGCGGTATGGCTGCCGTCGCGGGCCACGCCCATATCGCCCGTCACCACCCCGCGCACCGCGCCCTGCTCGTCGTACAGCACGCCCGCGGCGGCGAAGCCCGGGAAGATGTCCACGCCCAACGCTTCGGCCTGTTCGCCCAGCCAGCGCACGACTTCGCCCAGGCGGACGATGTAGTTGCCTTCGTTGCGGAAGCAGTCCGGCAGGAGGAAGTGCGGGGTGGCGCGGGCACCGGTGCGGCTCAGGAAGAGGAACTTGTCCCGGGTGACCGGTACGTTCAGCGGGGCGCCTTTCTCTTTCCAGTCCGGAATCAGTTCGGTCAGGGCACGCGGGTCCATGACGGCCCCGGACAGGATGTGGGCGCCGAGCTCGGCGCCTTTCTCCAGCACGCAGACGCTGACGTCTTGATTTTTCTCGGCGGCCAACTGCTTTAGCCGGATGGCGGCGGCCAGGCCGGCGGGCCCGCCGCCGACCACCACCACGTCGTATTCCATCGATTCCCGTTCTGACATGCGGCTTGTCCCCTGATGCGATGTGAGCTGGAAGTATGATTCGGATCAACCCTGGATTGTATTGCAGCTCTCCATGACCCTTCCCGACACCCCCGCGCCTGCTCCCGGCAGCACCCATATCGTCGAAATGCCCCTGCGCTGGGGCGATTCCGACGCGCTCAACCACCTGAACAACACGCTGTATTTCCGCCTGATGGAAGAGGCGCGCATGCAGTTGCTGTACGCGGCGGGCATCAGCCTGCCGGCGGATGTGGGGCCCATACTGGCCCATGCCTCCTGCGACTTCCTGCGCCCGCTGACGTATCCCGCGTCGGTGCAGGTGACCCATACGCTGACGCGCATCGGAAAATCCAGCATGGAGTTCGACCTGGTCATCGACAAGGTCGGCGACCCACGCGGACCCTATGCCCGCGGGCGCAACGTCCTGGTCTGGATGGACTACATCGGGAACCGCCCCCAGCCCTGGCCTACCCACGTGCTGGCCGCGCTCGGGGGCGTGCTGCAATCCGCCCGGCCCGGTTTTTCCCCGTAAGCCCGTAAAATCGAGCAGGTCGACCAGACGCACAACGTTGATTCGACCGCCGCGCCGGCTACCGCCGCGCGGACAATAACGCTAATCCCTATTCTGGAGCTGGAGCGATGGACAAGGTTTACGCGAGCGCCGCGGAGGCGCTGGCCGGTGTCGTCAAGGACGGCCAACTGATTGCCGTGGGGGGCTTCGGCCTTTGCGGTATCCCGGAAGCCCTGATCGCCGCGTTGCGCGACACCGGGGTCAAGAACCTGACATGCATCAGCAACAATGCCGGCGTGGACGGCTTTGGGCTGGGCCAGTTGCTCGCCACCCGGCAGATTCGCAAGATGATTGCTTCCTACGTCGGCGAAAACAAGGAGTTCGAACGCCAGTTCCTGGCAGGCGAGCTGGAGCTCGAATTCACGCCCCAGGGCACGCTGGCGGAAAAACTGCGCGCCGGCGGCGCCGGCATTCCCGCGTTTTTCACACGCACGGGCGTGGGCACGCTGGTAGCCGAGGGCAAGGAAACGCGCGAATTCGATGGCGAAACCTACATCATGGAACGTTCGCTGGTGCCGGATGTGTCGCTGGTCAAGGCCTACGCGGCCGACCGCACCGGCAACCTGATCTTTCGCAAGACGGCGCGCAACTTCAATCCCAACGTGGCGATGGCCGGCAAGGTCACGATCGTCGAGGTCGAGAAAATCCTGGAGACCGGCGACATCGACCCGGACCACGTTCACCTGCCGGGCATTTTCGTGCATCGCATCGTGCTCAATGCCCAACCCGAAAAGCGCATCGAGCAGCGCACCACCCGTCCCGCTTGAGGAGAAAAAACCATGGCATGGACTCGTGACGAAATGGCCGCGCGCGCGGCGCGCGAACTGCAGGATGGCTTTTATGTGAACCTGGGCATCGGCATGCCGACCCTGGTCGCCAACCATGTGCCGCCGGGCATCGAAGTCTGGCTGCAATCCGAAAACGGCCTGCTGGGCATCGGTCCCTTTCCCACCGACGATCAGGTCGATGCGGATTTGATCAACGCCGGCAAGCAGACGGTGACGACGCTGCCGGGCTCCTCGATTTTCTCTTCCGCCGACTCCTTCGGCATGATCCGCGGCGGCAAGATCAACCTGGCCATCCTGGGTGCCATGCAGGTGTCCGAAAAAGGCGACCTGGCGAACTGGATGATTCCGGGCAAGATGGTCAAGGGCATGGGCGGCGCCATGGACCTCGTCGCCGGGGTAGGGCGCGTCGTGGTGCTGATGGACCACATCGCGCGCAAGAAGGACGGCACCGAAGACATCAAGTTGCTGCCCGAATGCACGTTGCCGCTCACCGGCGTGGGCGTGGTGGATCTGATCATCACCGATCTGTGCGTGATGGAAGTCGGTCCTGGCGGCCTGAAGCTGGTAGAGCTGGCGCCTGGCGTCACCGTGGAAGAGGTCAAGGCGAAAACCCAGGCGGCGCTGGATACCAGCGGCGTGAAGGCCGCGGCCTGACGACCCACCGGGCGCCGGTCTCGGCGTTCCGGCAAGGAAACGGCCCGGTACGAACCCCCCCCGTCAACAGGCGCGATGTCGCGCTTGCGGGGGAGGGGCGTACCGGGCCGCTGCATTTTTCGTGCGTCTTTTGTGCCGGTCAGGCGCGGGGGAACAGTCCCGGGCACGGTTCTTGCCCACGGCTTTCACCATTTTCGACCCTGGGACGGTATGTCTGCCGCGAACGCGCCGCTCGCCCTGAAAATCCTGACTGTGAACGCCCATAAGGGATTCACGTTCTTCAATCGCAAATTCATCCTGCCGGAGTTGCGCGACGCGGTGCGGGCGGTGGCACCCGACCTTGTGTTCCTGCAGGAAGTGCTCGGCGCGCACGAGATACACGCCGCGCGCTTCAAGGGCTGGCCGGAGACCTCGCAGTACGAGTTCCTGGCCGACAGCATCTGGAACGACTTTGCCTATGGTCGCAACGCGGTATACCCCCACGGCCATCACGGCAACGCGGTCCTATCCAAATTTCCCATCGTGCAGTATGACAACATGGACGTATCCGTAGGCCATCACGAAAAGCGCGGGCTGCTGCATTGTGTGATCCAGCCGCCGGATCGCGAAAACCGCCTGCACGCGATCTGTGTGCATCTGGGCCTGCAGGAAGCACACCGGCAGAAACAGCTGGACCTGTTGTGCGGGCATATCGAACGCCAGATTCCCGACGGCGAGCCCGTGGTGATCGCGGGAGACTTCAACGACTGGCGGTTGCGCGCGCACGGCAAGCTAAGCCGCTGCGCCGGGCTGAAGGAGATCTTTGTCGCCACCCAGGGCGTGGCGGCGCGCACATTCCCCGCGCGCTGGCCCCTGCTCAGGCTGGACCGCATCTACGTACGCAACATGGCACGATTCCGTCCGCTCGCCCTGGCGACGCGTCCCTGGACCCATTTGTCCGACCATGCCCCGCTGGCGGCCGAGGTGGTGCTATGAACGCATCGCCCATCCTGGCCACGCCGCCCGTCCACAGGAGGATTGCCCCATGAGTGCGCGTTGGATACCGGGCAACGCGTTCACCTTGCTGGAGAACGGCGAAGCCTATTTTCCGCGGGTCTTCGAGGCCATCGACGCGGCACGCGAGGAGGTCCTGGTGGAAACCTTCATTCTGTTCGACGACAAGGTCGGGCAGGAGCTGCGCCGCGCGTTGATCGAGGCGGCCGAGCGCGGCGCGCGCGTCAGCCTGTTGATCGATGGCTATGGCTCGGAAGGGCTGTCCGAGGATTTCGTGGGGGGGATGGTCGAGGCGGGAGTCGTCATCCGGGTGTTCGATCCGCGCGCCAAGGTGCTGGGCCTGCGCACGAATGTGTTTCGCCGTATGCATCGCAAGATCGTGGTGATCGACGGCGAACTGGCCTTCATCGGCGGCATCAATTTTTCCGCGGACCATCTGGCCGACTTCGGTCCGCAGGCCAAGCAGGACTACGCGATGGAAATGCGCGGCCCCATCGTTGCCGAGATCCATCGTTTCGCGCGTCGGACGATCGATCCGGAACGGCGGCGCCGCTGGTGGCCGCGGCGCGCGCCCCGTGCCCAGCCCGCCCGCCACGCGGGCAGTGCCGACGCCATGTTCGTGGTGCGCGACAACGAGGAGCACCACACGGATATCGAGCGGCACTATCGCGCGGCGATACGCCTGGCGCGGCGCGAGGTGACCATCGCCAATGCCTATTTCTTTCCCGGGTACCGGCTGCTGCGCGATATACGGAACGCCGCGCGGCGCGGCGTGCGCGTGCGCCTTATCCTGCAGGGCGAGCCCGATATGCCTATCGTGAAGGTCGCGGCCGGCATGCTGTACGACCATCTGACCGCTGCGGGTGTGCAGATCTACGAATATTGCGAACGCCCGCTGCACGGCAAGGTCGCCTGCGTGGACGATACCTGGGCCACCGTGGGATCCAGCAATCTGGATCCGCTGAGCCTGGCGCTGAACCTGGAAGCGAATGTGATGGTACGCGGACAGGAATTCGCCGCAGAGCTGCGTGCGCGCCTGGAGTGGCTGATGGAAAACCACTGCCGCCAGCCGGAGCCCGCGCCGCCGGGCAGCCGCAAGCTGCGGCGCCTGCTGTGGGGCATTTTCGTTTACCACTTCCTGCGCCGGTTTCCTTCCTGGACGGGATGGCTGCCCGCCCACGAGCCGCGCCTGCGCACGCTGGCGCCCCCACCACCCTCCGACACGGAAAAAGCCCATGAGCAGCGACCCGCTTAGCGCCACTGGCGGCAAGGATGGCGTGATGCGGAAGTTGCGGGCCCGCTGGCCCCTGCTGCGCCGGATCGTCTTTATTGCCTTCGCGCTACTGGTTATCGGCCTGCTGGTGGATCAGGCGCGCGAGGTCGAATGGGAAAAAGTGATGGAGGCCGTGCAAGCCAACAC